>JAFYIW010000334.1 GCA_017538465.1 Victivallales bacterium | reverse complement strand
GGTGAGAGGAGTTTAGAGGTTAAAGTTCAGGTCCCTGGTCCCAGGTCTCTGAACTCTGGTCCCGCCAGGAAGGTCAGAGGCGAACAAAGAGCGCGACGGGCTATTTTCCAATGGTCGAGTAGTACTGGTTGAGCTCCTCTTCGGAGACCCGGAGGAGCTCGTTGCGCGGGAGAATGCGCAGGGCCTCCCAGCCCATTTCCAGACTCTGCTCGATGGTGCGGTCCTCGAACTCCCCCTGGGCAATCACGCTGGACTCGAATTTTTCGCCGAACTTCATGTAGAGCTGATCGACCGGCGAGAGCTCCTCGGTGCCGATGACCGCGGCCAGGCTGCGAATGTCCTTGACCTTGGAGTAGGCCGCGAAGAGCTGCGAGGCCACATGAGGATGGTCGGGACGCGTGCGGTCCTGACCAATGCCGTCCTTCATCAGTCGCGAGAGCGATGGCAGCCCCGCGACGGGCGGATAGATGCCGCGCTGGTACATCTCGCGGTCGAGGACAATCTGGCCTTCCGTGATGTATCCCGTGAGGTCAGGCACCGGATGCGAGATGTCGTCCGACGGCATGGTGAGGATGGGCATCTGGGTGATGGAGCCGTCGCCGCCGCGCAGGCGTCCGGCGCGTTCGTAAAGCGAGGCCAGATCCGAGTAGAGGTATCCAGGGTAGCCCTTTCGGCTGGGAATCTCGCCGCGGGCGGTGGCGATCTCGCGCAGCGCCTCGCAGTAGTTGGTCATGTCGGTGATGATCACCAGCACGTGCATTCCGCAGTCGTAGGCGAGGTATTCGGCCAGCGTGAGCGCGGAGCGCGGGGTCATCATCCGTTCGACGGACGGGTCGTCCGCCAGCGAAAGGAACATCGCGACATTGCGCAGCACGCCGGACTGCTCGAAGGAGTCCACGAAGAACCGGGCCACGTCGTATTTCACGCCCATCGCCGCGAAGACGATGGCGAACTGCACGTCCTCGTTGAGCAGTTTCGCCTGGCGGGCGATCTGGGCGGCGAGGCGGTTGTGCGGCAGGCCGTTGCCGGAGAAGATGGGCAGCTTCTGCCCGCGCACGAGGGTATTCATCAAGTCGATGGCCGTGATGCCGGTCTGGATGAAGTCCCGGGGATATTCGCGGGAATAGGGGTTGACCGGTTCGCCATTCACATTCCGGTATTCACGGGAAAGCGGCGGCGGCAGACCGTCCTTGGGACGGCCCAGGCCGTCGAAGACACGCCCGAGCATCTCCTCGGAGCACGGAATCTCCAGGGAATGGCCGAGGAAACGGGCCTTGGTGTTGGCCTTGGAAAGCGCGTCCGTGCCGCTGAAAATCTGCACCAATGCGGTGTCCGTGGTGACGTCAAGCACCTGTCCCAGGCGCAAATCCCCATTGGGCGCGGTGACCTCGACCAGCTCGTTGTAGGCGACGCCGGAAACGCCCTTGATGAACATCAAAGGACCGTCGATGTTGTTCACGCCGGTGTATTGCAGGCCGGCATGGTTGATGGAAGTGACGGGCATGATTTCAGAACCAGCTACATTAATGTTATTGTAAATTGTTTTTATTCAGCATATTATACTGAATTTACTGCTCGGACCCTGCCGTCTGGGAACGCGCGATGGCGTCCAGTGCGGCATGGACTCGCTGCTCCAGGGAGGTCATCGCCGCCGTGTCGTCATTTTTGATTTCGGACTTCATGCGGTTCATCCGCTCGATGTCTTGGATGCCCCGGATTTCATTGAGCGTTCCGCCGTTTTTGATCAGCTCCTGCGAGCGGGTGATGAAAAACGCCAGCAGGTTCATCATCCAGAGCTGTTTTTTTGGCGAGCAGTACATGTCCACGGCGTCGAAGGAATTCTGCTGGAGGAAGGCGTTCTTGATGATTTCGGCGGCGAAGAGCGTGAGGCGCTGGGACTCGGGAAGCGCGTCGGGCCCCACCAGCTTTGCGATGCGCTGGAGATTCACCTCCTCCTGGAGGACATTCATGAGGACATCGCGGTTCTCCTTCCAGGCCAAGTCATACTGCCGCCACCACTGGGCGGTCTCCGGGAGGTATTCGCTGTAGGAGCTGCGCCAGCTGATGGCGGGGTAGTGCCGCGCGTTGGCCAGGTCGCGGTCCAGCGCCCAGAAGCACCGGATGAAGCGCGTGGTATGCTGGGTGACCGGCTCGGAGAAGTCGCCGCCGGGGGGGGAGACCGCCCCGATGACGGAAACGGTGCCCTCCGCGCCGCCCAAAGTCCGGACTCTTCCCGCGCGCTCGTAGAAGGACGCCAGCCGGTCTGGGAGATAGGCAGGGAACCCCTCGTCCGCCGGCATTTCCTCGAGTCGTCCGGAGAGTTCGCGCAGCGCCTCTGCCCACCGTGAAGTCGAGTCCGCCATGATGGCGACATCGTAGCCCATGTCTCGGTAGTACTCGGCGAGAGTGATGCCGGTATAGATGGAGACCTCGCGGGCGGCCACGGGCATGTTGGAGGTGTTCGCAATCAGGATCGTCCGCTCCATCAGCGAGCGTCCCGAGCGCGGGTCGATCAGCTCCGGGAACTCCCGCAGCACCTCGGTCATCTCGTTGCCGCGTTCGCCGCAGCCGATATAGACGATGATCTTCGCCTCGCACCACTTCGCCAGCGCCTGCTGCGTCATCGTCTTGCCGGTCCCGAAGCCGCCGGGGATGGCGGCCGCGCCG
>JAFYIW010000333.1 GCA_017538465.1 Victivallales bacterium | reverse complement strand
TGGTTTGAATGCAAGGATTTCCAGTGACGCGGATTGGTGACATGTGCACAGAGCCAGCATCGCAGAGGGGCGTAGGCGCGGTGGCAGTTGGTGCGTCCGAAGGGCGTGTAGTAGTGCCGTCGCGGGCAGTAGAGATCGTGGTCGTGTGCCCAGAAGACGAGCCGTTCGCCGAATTTCAGGCGCAGTCTGGTCAGGAGTCCGAGTTCAGGAACCTTGTGCAAGGCAACCAGTCTGTAGTCGTCGGTGGCCAGGACTTGTTCGACATTGACGATCCGATCGAAGCCACTGCAGAATCGCTGGGCGTCTCGATGGGGTTCTCCGAAGCCGCACCAGTCCACACGCAGGCCGTTCTCCCGCAGGAACTTTGCGGTCTGGAAGGCATATTGCTCGATGCCTCCGGCGAAGCCCGTGGGACCGCCTATGTATAGGATATTGCAGTCAGGCATGGAGCAGTTCCTGGTAGAGATTGACCAGCCGTTTGCCGAGATTGGCCCAGGAGAACTCCTGGACATCTTCCAGTGCGTTGGTGACCAGTTTTCTGCGCAATTCGTCGTCCGTCAAGAGGCGGGTGATTTGGACGGTGAGGTCCGCCGCGTCCTGCGGGTTGAAGAGCAGTCCGTTGCGTTCATGGACGATGAAGTCCGGCAGTCCGCCGACGCGTGCGGCGACCACGGGAAGTCCGGCGACCCAGGCCTCGAGGGCGACGATGCCGAAGGGCTCGTGGATGGATGGGAGCACGAAGAGCTCGGCCTCGTGGAGAATTGCCTTGAGGCGCGGATCGTCGGGCGGCAAGCCAGGGATGATGGTCAGGCGATTGGTGACATTCAGGCCGTGAGCCTTTTGAAGCAGCTGTTCGTAATAGGTCTGGGAGGTGATGGGACCGACGAGCAGCAGATGGGTGTCGGGCAGTTTTGCCAGCGCCTCCAGCAGAATCGCCTGGTTCTTCTGGTAGTCGATGCGCGAGATGCAGAGCATCAATCGCCGTTCGGAGGGGATGCCCCATTCGGTGCGCGGAGAAATCGTCGGTTTGGTCTGAAACACCTTGCAGTCCACGCCATTGGGAAGATAAACAACCCGTTGGTTGGGAAGTCGTTCTTGCAAGGCGGACTGCTCGGCGTGGCTAAGGCAGATGACGGCGGAGGCCTCGGCCACGGCGTCTTTCCGCAGTCCCATCAGCCGATCCATGATTCCGCCGTAGTGGAATTTGCCTTTGGTGGGGGCGAGCATCTTCTGAATTTCCTCCTGCGGGACTTTCGCATGACCGCCGTGAAGCGAGATGACGCTGGGGATGCCCAGGTGCTTCGCAGTCAATGCGCATTGTACCGCGAGCCGTCCGCCGCAGTGGATGTGGATAAGCGAATAACCGCCGCTTCGCAATGTCTGGAAGAGTTTTGGCGAGAAGGGGTTGCCGCCTTTTTTATCCAGGGCGAGGCGGGTTTCGGCGGTCATCGGGAAGTAGGGATACCAGTAGGGGAATCGGCGGATGCGGATGCCCTGCCGGAGTTCCTCCCCGGGCACGGCAAGCGCACTGGTGGCCAGGATTTCGGGTTCGAGTTCCATGGCGCACTGCTGAAGGGCGGTGTTCCAGACGACAGACTCGGTGCCACCCCATTCGTCGAAGGTGAAGCGCCGAACCACATGGGCGATTTTAAGCATGGTCATCGGCGCGTCCTCCTTTCCAGTGGTAATATCTTTGCGTCCAACGCCGCAATGGCGCCAGTGGCAGTTCCTTCCAGCCAGCGGGTCGTGGCAGCAGGAAAGCGAAGTCCCGAAGGGTCTCCATCGCGGCGCCGACCAGCTCACGCCAGAGTGGCGTGGGACCGAAGATTCGCGCGTCGGCGTGTCCTTCGCCGTAGAAGCGACGTCGCAGTTCGGCGAGGGTGTAGTTGTGGGAGTGCTCCACCCGCGCCTCCGGAGCGTAGGCGATGCGGGGGGTGTTTCGGCGCGCCCATTCGACATCCTCGGAGTATCGTATCGTCTCGTCGAAAGGGTTGTCCAGCAAGTCCTTGCGCCAGGCAGCGGCAGTGGCCAGGGAGAAGAAGAAGCGCCATTTGGCGGCGGTCTTGCCGTCTCCGAAGGCCCGGAGATGGTCCTTGCGCACGAGAAACTGCGCGTCTGGACGCGGGAGCTGGTTGCCGTAGGTTACATCGGCCGTGCCGGCCAGCAATGGCGCGATGAGGTTCTGGAGCCAGTTTTGTCCCTGAGGGACGGCATCGGCGTTGTTGAAGACGATGATGTCACCGGATGCGTTGGACACCATGTAGTTAAGTCGTTTCCCCGGATAGTATTCTCCGGGCGGTCGAGGGAGGATGGTGGCCTGCGGAAAAGTGGCGAGGAGCTGCGGGGTGCGGTCAGTGGAGCCGTCATCGCAGCAGAGCACCTCAAATGGTATATCGCACTTCTGGGCAAAGATGGCATGCAGGGTCGCCGTGACGAAAGACTCGTCGTTTTTGGAGCGGACCAGGATGCTGACCAGGTGGTTCATTGTGGATTGACGGAATCGTCAGGCGCCTTCAGGGCTTCAAGAGCCTCCTGTACGGTAGGGTGACACTCGAAGACCTGGGAGACGCGGGTGATGTCGAAGAGGATACGTGGCACAGGCTGGATGGCCGCCAGTTTGGCAGAGCAGCCTTTGAGGACTGCACACTGGAGGGAGGATAGCAGCGCGCGAAGGCCGTCGTAGTCGATTTCGTTCAGGCCGCTAAGGTCGAAGAGCAACTTCTGGTGGTCCTGAAGCTGATTCTGGAGAGTGTCGGAAAATTCCTTGGCGTCGCAGGTGAGCAGTTTTCCCTTCAGGGTGAATTTCAGAATTTCACCGATGAATTCACTTTGGACTTCGATATCCATTTCAGGCCAATGTCGAATCAGTTGAAGAAGTGCCAGAGGCGGAGGAGTTTTTGGGGAATGGGATAGGTCGGAGAAGTTCGGAGCAGTTCGTCGTAAAGCATTCCCAGGAGGGTGACGACGGGGGCGTCGAAGGCGAAGCGTGGCGCACGAAGCCGTCGGCTCCGCAAGGCCCAGCGCAGGAAATTCCGCAACGAGCGTTCGGTGATGGCGGCTTGGTGGAGTCCAGTCCGCACGAGAGTCGCATCTGCGTCTGTCTGGCCAGCCACACTCTGGACGGTCCATAGCCAGAATTGCCGGCACCGCCGCCAGAACTCCCAGGGATGATCCGGCAGTCGCGGAACGGGTTCCTGCTTGTAATGGCAGGCGGTCTCGTAGCCTGCAAGGAAATCGCCGGAGAGGCCGCCCTGACGCGCCAGGTGCTGGATGGCGGCAAGACGTTCTGCGGCGCTCCAGGCGTAGCGGCCATTGGCAATCAGCAACGCGTCTCCGCAACCCAGCAGGGCCTTGTGAATATTACGCACGATGAAATCCTCGTCACCGTTGTTGTCCAGGCGTTCTCCGGCCAAGAGCAGTCCCATGCCACGGTTCAGCAAAAGGCGCATGGCCTCGGTGACGGGCAGTTCGTCTGCGGGCAGGGCGGAGATGTGGCTGGACAGGTCCATCTTCCCCCAGACGGGCTTCCAGCCCCGGAGCAACTCCTGGTACATCAATGTCTGGGCGACCTTGGGCAGGTCGGAGAGATTCTTGGCGGGTCCGAAGTCCACTGCGACCTGGAGTTTTTCCGACCATTGGGGGACGAGCGATGCCAACGTCTGGTCAATTTGAAGTCGCTCTTTGCGCGTCGCGTCTTGGGCGAAGACGAAGAAGTCCAGGTCGTTGTAGAGTCGGTCGCCCGAAGGCGTGTGGAGGACGCCGCCCTCGTCGCGGCCATAGCCGCCGCCCAGAACGACGGCGGCCAGCTTCGGTAGCCGAAGCGCGTCAATCGCCGTGGCCAGCTCCGCAAGTGCGCAGTCCACTTCGGCCTCCAGCGCCGGGCAGGGAAGGGCGGTGTAGCGTCGTGGTGCGGTCATTTTTGCGGCGGAGTCGAAAGGGAGACGTCGCTTTCGGAGATTGATGGTGGCTTGACGTCCGTCTCCGTCGTCGGCGCATGGACACGAAGCTTCGGCGGCAATTCGACAGGAGTGTCGGGCGGCAGCTCGGAGAATTGGACGAGGCGTTTGAGGAGGCTTCGGCAGACCACGCCGAGCATCAGGGAAATCGTGCGGTGCTGCTGATAATAGATGTCACCCTGCTCGCGCGTCTTCTCTTCGTATGGGAAGAGATAGCGGTCCATGAAGCGGAAGGCATAGTCCGGGTCTTTTGCGCCGACACGTACGAGATTGGTTTTCCAGGCGAGCACCCCCCAGCATTTCGGATAGACGCGGAAGAGCAGGCGGAAGAAGGGCACCTTGTCGAGCCAGCGCTTGAATGGGAGGCCAATCGCATACCAGGGCAGCAGGAGGATGACGAGGGGGAGTGCGGTCAGGACCCCGGCCACCCGGAAGCGGTCGAATATTTTCCGTCGGCTGTCCATGGCGAGGAATTCCTCCTGCAGGTCCACAAAGGCGCCGGTATGGACGTCAATCACGCGGTTTCCGCAGACAATCTTGTCCTCCAGATACATTCGCCTGCCGATGTAGGTGTTGTCCAAAGTGATGGAGTGCCTGATGGTGGTGTAGTCATCGACGAGGGTGTTTCTTCCGAGAATGACTCCGTTGTCGAGGGTGAGGTTATGTCCCAGGTAGCAGTTGTCCTGGATGATCAGTGGCGGTTCGAGGGTGCAGTTCGGCAGGATGGTGATATTGCGCCCGATGCCCTCGTCTTTCTGGTCAGAGTATCCGGGGAGAATATAGATGCCAGGCGAGCGAAGAAATGTGAAACTCAAGTCGAAGTAGTCCTGAACACTGTTCAGGCGGTGCAGCGGACATGCGCACTCGTAGAATTCTCCATCCTTCCATAGATAAACTCCAGCAGGAAGATCCCTGGCTTGGGGATTGGCAGGACGGAGGTCGCGGAGGAGATCGCCAGGAACGCTAAGGTTCGGTAGCGGCATTCCCCAGAAGAGCAGCAGTTCTTTCTGCCGGTCGCAGAGGATGCGCGGCTGTTCCTGGAGGAGTTCCCAAGGCGAGGCGCAGGGGGCGGTTGGCAGATAGGACAGCTCGGTGGACCAGTAGCCGCTGCGGTGCGACAGGGTGGCGAGGCGCTCGGCGGGATAGCAGTCGGCGATGTACAACTTGTCGATGCATTCCATCATCGAGCAAAGGTCGAGAAGATGGGCGCACCATTCCTTGCCGGCAATGGGCACTTCCCCTGGTGCCTTGGTCGGGAAGTACTTTCGGCACCATTCCAGGCTTGCAGTTCCAATGTAGATACATGCCTCCATCTGTTTAGTATGCTCCTTTCCCTGTGAATACGGCAGGGATGGTCTTGAGCAGGATGATGATGTCCTGCTTGAGGCTCCAGGACTGGATGTACTCCTTGTCCAGATATACTTGTTGCTTGAAAGGGAGGTCACTTCGGCCAGATACCTGCCAAATGCCGGTCAGTCCAGGCTTGATATTCATGCGCTTGCGGTCGTCGGGATTGTAGATGGACACCTCGTTGGGCTTCGCAGGACGAGGGCCGACGAAACTCATGTCGTTGAAGAAGATGTTGAGCAACTGCGGCAGCTCGTCAAGGCTGAATTTGCGCAGAAAGCGTCCAACGCGGGTGACGCGGGGGTCGTTTTTCATCTTGAAAGTCACCCCGTCCGCAGACTCGTTCTGGTTCTTCAAATCGGCCAGCAGCTTGTCCGCGCCAACATGCATGCTTCGGAATTTGAAGAAGCGGAAATGATGGCCGTATTTGCCCACCCGCGTCTCCGCATAGAAGATCGGCCCCGGAGAGTCCAGCTTGATGGCGATGGCCACCGGGATGAATACCAAAGGTCCCAGGATCGCCAATGCCACAATGGAGCCGACCAGGTCGAAAAGACGCTTGAGGGCGTAGGAAAAGCAAACGGTGAAACGCCACGCCCACATCCGGAAGGCATGGTACCGTCGTTGGCCCCAAGCACGGCGGTCATTAAACTCCTCCAGCAAGGAGGCGACCATATCGGAAATCGTTTTAGGGTGTCGGGACATTGAAGAAAACCTAATACATGCTTTTGGTACCACTTTAAATATAGTGGCAAGATGGAAAACTGCATACTTGCAGAATAAAAAAAGCGACAAATAATGGACAAAACATGACAAAATTTCCGTGCAGGCTTGCTCTTTGGGAATTGCTTTGTTCCCCGAGAGGGCACCTAACGGCAGAGTTTTCGTTTTGACTTTACCCAAAGGGTTATAGCGCC
>JAFYIW010000332.1 GCA_017538465.1 Victivallales bacterium | reverse complement strand
TGTTTTTTTATGTTACTGTTTGTCATCATGTTCGCAGCCGCCGCTGCCGCCGATTATTTCACTTACCCTGCTGGACAAGGCGGCCATTGGGGATGGGCCATCCCCGCCGCGCTGGTAGCCGCCATCGCGGCGTCATTGCCCATCAGCATCTGGGTCAAAAAGCGCATGGAGGCAGTCTTCAACCGCATTCAGGAAATGCTACTGCGGGACCAGCAGACCATGCAGCGTAAAGTGGCCGCGTTGCAGAACAAGGGCATTGGCGGACAGAAGGTCCTCGCCCAGCTGGAGCAGGAGCAGGAGACCTCCGTGCGTGCCGCATTGGCCCCACTGGATGAACTCAAGCCCTACCAGATATGGAATCCGCTAGTCAAGAAGCAGACGGACATGTTGCGCGGGCAGCTACTCTTCCAAATCAAAGACTACGATGGCGCTCGTCCCTGCCTGGAGAATGCCATGGTGCTGGATCCCAGCGTCGCCTGCATGCAGATGATTCTGCATTGGAAAAAGGATCCCGAGGAAACCAAGGAGCTGGACAGGATGTTCAACAAGGGCGTCGGGCGCTTCAAATATGAGAAAGGCACCATCATCTATGCGCTTTACTCGTGGATTCTGGTCAAGCAGAATCGCCTGAACGAGGCCGTCGCGGCATTGGCGGAAGGCAAGACCAAGACCGAGGATCCCGTGATTGCCCAGAATTGGGATCACCTGGCCAACAACCGCCTGAAGCGTTTCAGCTTTGCGGGATTGGGGGAACGCTGGTATGCTCTGGGGCTAGAGACACCCCCACCCGTCCGTCAGCAACAGCAGATGCCTTTCGGCGGGCGCGTCTCCCGCCGCGGCTTCCGGTAATCGTATCAATCTTTTTCCCCAATGCTTCACTTCCGAAAATACCATGGACTTGGGAATGACTACCTCATTCCCCAAGCCCCGATGGCGACTCCTGAGGTAATTGACGAGGCATTGGTACGACGTGTCTGCGACCCGCATTACGGGCTTGGCTCCGATGGCATCCTTTATGGTCCCTACCCGCCTGACTCGGTCTTCTTTCAACGATTGGGCATTCCTGAAGCGCGCTACGCCTTCCGCATTCTGAACCCCGATGGCTCCGAGGCGGAGAAGAGCGGCAATGGCGTGCGCATCTTCTGTCGATATCTTCATGACTGCGGACTAGTAGCACTCCACGAGGACTTCACGCTGGCCACTCTCGGCGGCCCCATCCGTTGCCGCGTGGAAAATCCCGAAACCGCCATTCGCGCCGAGATGGGCAGGCTCTCCTTCGACAGCGCGCTCATTCCCGTCGTCGGTCCGCATCGCGAGGTCATCCGCGAGAAGTTTGTGATACACGGAGAGGAGCTGGAGTATTGTGCCGTCACCATCGGCAATCCCCACTGCGTCATTCCCTGTCCCCAGGGGGTCTCCAAGGAATTGGCATGTCATTTTGGTCCGGCCATCGAATGCGAGCCGCGCTTCCCGCACCGCACCAATGTACAGTTCATTGCGCCAGCGGACCACCATGCCATTCAAGCGGAAATCTACGAGCGGGGCGCCGGCTACACGCTGGCCTCCGGCACCAGCGCCTGCGCCTGCGCGGCCGTCGCGGTCAAATTGGGCTGGTGCGATTCTCCCGTAACGGTGCAGATGCCCGGCGGCGACCTCACCATCCAGCTCACGGAAGACTTCGCGGCCACCCAGTGCGGCCCTGTGCATTTCATCTACGAAGCAAACTACTACGATTAGCCATGAAATACTTCGGTGCCCATGTCAGCATCGCCGGGGGGCTCTTTCAGGCCGCCGACCGCGCCAGAGAACTCTCCGCGACGGGTTTTGCGATGTTCACCAAGAACCAGCGCCAGTGGCGAGCGCCGGCCATCACGGACGCCGAGGCGGAGGAGTTCAAAGCGCATCTTGCCACCGCAGGGATTCAGCCGGAAGGCGTCCTGCCTCATGACTCCTATCTTATCAATCTAGGCAACCCCGATCCTGAGAAACGCAAGAACGCCACGGGGGCCTTCGTCGCCGAACTCCAGCGCGTGGAAAAACTCGGTCTGAACTATCTGAATTTCCACCCGGGCAGCGGTCTGGGGGCCGGCCTTCAGGACACGCTCAAGGCCATTGCGGAGTGCATCCGGCAGGCACTGTCCGAAACCACCGCCGTCATTCCCGTCATCGAAAACACGGCGGGACAAGGCAACTGCGCGGGCAAAAGCCTGGAGGAACTCCAGCGTCTTCTGGAACTGGTCCATGATGACCGCTGCGCCGTCTGCATCGACACCTGTCACGCCTACGCCGCCGGCATTGACCTGGCCTCGCCAGAAGGCTACGACGCCTTCTGGAAGGAGTTTGAAAGCCGCATCGGCTTTGGGCGGCTTCGTGGCATGCACCTCAATGACACCAAATCCGCCCTGGGCTCCCACTTGGACCGTCATGCCCCGCTCGGCGAGGGGAACCTCGGCTGGACGCTCTTTGAACGCCTTGCAGCTGACCCACGGCTAGACGGCTTCCCGATGGTCGTGGAGACTCCTGAACCCGAGAAGTGGTCTGCGGAAATCGCCCGCCTGAAAGAAACCGCAGAATAACTCTTCAGGACACTATATCACGGCATAAAAAAAGGCGCCCCGTCAATCAGGGTGCCTTTTTGATGTCGGCAATGTATTCCGTCGAAATTCAGCTTCGGCAGGCGCGGATGCGAAGTGCATTCTCAATGGGACGTTCGGATACCACCACGAGATAACCGCCGCCACCCGCACCGGTGACCTTCCAGCCCCATGCCACATCACGATATTGCTCGACGGTCTCGGCCATCTCTGGCGACATCATCGCGGGGAACATCGCAATCTGGGCTTCAAACGAGGCCGTGGTCGCCCTGCCCCACGTCTTCACATCCTTCGCCTTGACCGCCGACCAGATGGCCTCGGTCGCAGATGCCAAACGCTTCACGCCTTCAGCCGTGACCTGCTGGTTCGCGAAAGGCGTATAGCCGTCCCGCCGCAGCGGCAAAGCGACCAGATAAAGATGCGTTTCCAGGAATTCCAGCGTCGCGGAGTCGGTCATCGATTCGATGGAGACCGGCCAATAGCCGTTGTCAAAGTTGAGTTTGTTGAAGCCGGGCAGGAGAATGCCCAGCTGGTCCTGAGCCCCGGAGACATTGACGGTTCCCGGCGGGTTCTCCACGCAGAAGAGCGTGTGTGCCAATTGCACGCGGTCGCCTTCGGGAATCGCCGTATGCCAGAGTTCGACCGCCTTTTGATGCGAGGAGGTCGCCATTCCGGAACGGTGGTTGAATTCCGTCTCCGGCTCAATCGAGAGCGTCAGCACAGGACCTGGACAGAGTTTGTTCACAAACGGCTGGTCCAGCCAGCCGCCCCCCAGCTCGACACGGTAGGGAATCGTGCATTCCTGCCGCAACGCCGTGGTGGAACGCGCCGGAAGCCCCCCATGCGGAATGCGCTGGCTGACCACCAACTTGATGCCTAGTTTGTCGCAGAACTCCTGTTTGGCGGGCGTAAAGCCATCCGTGTTCACGAAGAAGATATCTGGCTTGAGTGCCTCGACCTCTTTGGCGAAGTCCATGATGCCGGAACCGGAATTGATCCAGGCGTCCTTCACGCAGCGGAGTGCCTTGACCATGTAGAGGCGTTCCTGTTCGGGATTGATGGTCTTGCGGTTCTTCAGCTCGAAAATCGTCTTGTCCGAGCCAATCCCCACATAGAGGTCGCCGTAGGTGGCGGCCTCCTCGAAGAACGCCACATGTCCCGAGTGGAGCATGTCATAGCATCCTGAGACGAAGACTTTCGGCATGGCGTCAATTCCTGTTTGTTGCTATTGGGGTCGCTATATGCAGGGGAATTCCCGTTGCATAAACTCCGCCAGCGCCTCCTGCCAGGCAGGCATTGGCGGCAATCCGCAGAGTCTGAGCATTCTTTTTTCCAGTCGCGAATTCAAAGGTCTTGGGGCAGGACGTGGGAAATCGGCAGTCGTGCAAGCTTGAATCTCCTGTTTTTTTCCTGCCAGGCGAAAAATCTCTCGGGCAAATTCCGCCCAGGTCGCCTCTCCCTCGCAGGTCAGATGAAAAGTGCCGGCCAAGCACGGCCGCTCAAGCAGCAGCTTCAAATGCCGCGCCACGGCAAAGGTGGAGGTGGGATTGCCGTGCTGGTCATCGACGACCTTCAAGACGGGGCGTGTGCCATCCGCCAAATTCATCATGGCATGGACAAAACTGGGTCCGCCTGGCCCATAGAGCCATGAGATGCGGCAGATCAGATGATCAGGACAATGGGTGCGGATCATCTCCTCGCCGGCAAATTTGCTTGCGCCATAGACCGTATGGGCGCCTCCCGCCACGTCAAACTCATGATATGGGCGATCCAGTTCGCCGCCGAAGACATAATCGGTGGAGATGGCGACGAGGCGAATGCCCAGCCGATGACAGGCCATGGCGACAATCCTGGAGCCCACGGCATTGAGCCGATAGGCCAGATCCGCTTCGGTCTCGCACTTGTCCACTGCCGTCATCGCGGCGCAATGCACAACGACATCCGCATGGCTTGCCTGCAATTTCGCCTGAAACGCGGCGGCGTCCATGATATCCCACTCCGGCAGATCCGCTATGAGCAATTCATGCTCCGCGAGAACCAGCCGAAGCGTGCGCCCCAGCATTCCCTTTCCACCGGTGATGACTATACGCACGCCTTCTCCTCCCATGGTTCAATCTCTGACAGCCAAGGATGATGCTGGTCCTTCTCTGACAGAATCCTGGCCTCCGGAGCAATGTGCCAATCAATGGCCAGCGCGGGATCGTCAAGGCGAATTCCTCGTTCGGCATGAGGCACGTATGGAGCATCGCACTTGTAGGCGAAGACCGCCTCCCGGCTCAGCACGGCAAAACCATGGGCAAAGCCACGCGGGATGAAAACCTGGCGTTTGTTCGCATCGGAAAGCTCAACCGCGACATGCTTTCCAAAAGTCGGCGACCCTCGTCGAATGTCCACCGCCACATCCAGCACGGCACCTGAAATCACCCGCACCAACTTGGCCTGAGTATAGGGTGCCGTCTGCCAGTGCAGACCACGCAGCACACCATAGGACGATTTGGATTCGTTGTCCTGCACAAAATTGCAGGAGACTCCGATTGCCTCGTAGCGCGCCCTGCACCAACTTTCGAGAAAATACCCGCGCGCATCATGAAAGACCTTTGGCTCTATGACAAGCACTCCTGGAATTGCAGTTGGAATGGTATTCATTGCGTCAAGAATTCAGAGATTATAAAAATGAAGATTTCCCCTATTTCGTTCCATTGCCCAGACGCTGCCCAGAGTATTTCTTCTCGCGGATGGGTTTCCACCACCAGGCATTGTCCAGATACCACTGCACCGTCCGGCGGATGCCGGTGTCGAAATTCTCCTCGGGCCGCCACCCGAGGTCGTGGCGCAGCTTCTCGGCGTCAATGGCATATCGTTGGTCATGGCCGGGACGGTCGGCGACGAAAGTGATCTGCTCTTCGTATTTGCCGTTGTCCTTCGGACGAAGCTCATCCAGAATCCGGCAGATGGTCTGGACGACCTGGAGATTCGTGCGCTCGTTGTGACCGCCGATGTTGTAGGTCTCCCCCGGCACGCCCTTCTGGTTGATCAGCCAGAGCGCCTTGGCGTGGTCCTCCACATAGAGCCAGTCACGGACGTTGTCGCCTTTGCCATAGATGGGCAGCGGTTTCCCGTCCAGAGCATTCAAAATCACCAATGGAATCAGCTTTTCGGGGAAGTGATAGGGCCCGTAGTTGTTGGAGCAATTGGAGATGAGCACTGGCAACCCGAAGGTGTGCCCCCAGGCGCGCACCAGATGGTCGCTGGAGGCCTTGCTGGCCGAATACGGCGATTTGGGATCATAGGGCGTGGTCTCCTTGAAGAATCCCTCCTTGCCCAGCGAGCCATAGACCTCGTCGGTCGAGATGTGCTGGAAGCGGAAGGCGGCCTTTCGTTCATCCGGCAAGTTTCGCCAGTATTCCAAGGTGCACTGCAGGAGATTCGCAGTGCCCAGGACATTGGTCTTCACGAAGCACAGCGGATCGTCAATGGAGCGGTCCACATGGGACTCCGCCGCCAAGTGCATGATCGCGTCCGGCTGGAACTCGGCGAACAGCTTGCCGACGCCCTCGCGGTCGCAGATATCCAGCTGTGCGAAATGATACCACGGAGAGCCTTCAATTTCCTTCAGACTCTCAAGATTTCCTGCGTAGGTCAGCTTGTCCAGATTATAGACCTCGGCCAGCTGGTTCTTGACCAGATGGCGAATGAGCGCGGAGCCGATGAATCCCGCGCCGCCTGTGACCACGATTTTCTTGCTCATGTCAGTAAACCAGCTTGTCTTCAGCCACACGCATCAAGTGTTCACCATAGGGAGACTTTCCGTAGAGTTTTGCGGAGGAAACCAGCTCTTCTTTGGTAATCCACTTCTCCAGATAGGCGATTTCCTCCGGCGCGGAGACCACCATGTCCTGACGGTTTTGGATTGTCTGGATAAAGGAGGAGGCCTCCATGAGACTGTCCATGGTTCCGGTGTCCAGCCAGGCGAAACCCCGGCCCAGAAGCTGTACCTTCAATTTTTCTTCCTGCAGATAGAGTCGGTTCAGGTCGGTAATCTCCAGTTCCCCCCGCGCCGACGGACGAATCCGTTTGGCCTTTTCCGCCACGCCTTGAGGATAGAAATACAGCCCCGTGATGCAGTAGTTGCTTTGGGGAATTTTGGGTTTCTCTTCCACGGAGACCACCTTCTGATTCTGGTCAAACTCCACGACGCCGAAG
>JAFYIW010000038.1 GCA_017538465.1 Victivallales bacterium | reverse complement strand
AAATCGTTTTAAGTCCCTAACAAGGAGAAAATAATGTTGCAAAGCGTAACCCAGACTCTGGAGATTCCCGTCCGCAATGAATGCGACATCCTGGTGGTGGGTGCCGGCCCCGCCGGCATTGGCGCCGCGCTGACGGCCGCCCGACAGGGCGCCCGCGTCACTCTGGTCGAATATGGCGGCAAACTCGGCGGCATGTGGACTCTCGGTCTTCTTTCCCCTTTCTTTGACAACCGGAACAAGCCCGGCCTCAATCAGGAACTCCGCGAAAAACTCGCCGAACGCCATGCCTGGGGCGGACTTTGGGACATGGCCTTCGACCCGTCCCAGATGACGCTCCTGCTCAATCAACTGGCGCTGGACGCGAAACTCGACGTCCTGCTCTACACCACCGCCTGCGAACCCTACCTGCAGGACAACGTCATCCGCGGCGTCTTCGTCCAGAACAAATCCGGGAAGCAGCTCATCCTGGCGAGCGTCGTCATCGACTGCACGGGCGACGGCGACATCGCCGCCCGCGCGGGCTGTCCCTTCGAGGTCGGCCGTCCCGCCGACGGCGCGTTCCAGCCCATGACCATGATGTTCAAAATCGGCGGCCTCCGCGAGGAATACCCTCGGGACGCCACCATCGACTGGTATGCACTCCTCCAATACCGCCACCGCGCCAATTCCAAAAAGCTCGTCGAGGACGTCCCCTTCGACCAGCCCTGCATCATCAAACTCCCTGGTCCTGGCGGTCAGGCCCTCGTCCAGTGGACCCACATCCGCTTTCTCAAGGGGACGGACGGCGAGGAACTCACCCGCGCCACCCAGCAGGCCATGCTCCAGGTAGAGAAGGCAATGCGTTACTTCCACGATGTGCGGGACCTGCTTGGAGACGTCTATCTGCTTGAACTCCCTGCCGTCATCGGCGTGCGCGAAACGCGCCGCATCACAGGGGAATACATCATTTCCGACGATGACGTCCTCAAGGGATTCCACCCCAGCGACGGCATCTGCGACGTCCATTTCGGAGTGGACATCCACGAACCCTCCAAGGCGGAACAGACCAACCTCCCGAATGCGGGCTTCGACATCCCCTTCCGCTCCCTCGTCCCCCTCGGCGTCGAGAACCTCCTCACGGCAGGACGCTGCATCTCCGGCTCATTCCTCGCCCACGCCTCCTATCGCGTCACAGGCGACTGTCTCATGATGGGCGAGGCCGCCGGCGTCAAGGCCTGCGCCGCCATCGCCCGCCACATCTCCGTCCGCCAGCTCGCCCGCGAACTCGCGGGGCAATCCACTATTGTCCAGTAAAATTTCCGTCTTCCCCCCACACACTCCTCGCAGCCCCACCCTAGCCATAGACGAAGGTGGGCTATTCCAATCCGCTTGAGAGTTTTGCATGGCTATGCCTGAAGGTCACGTGCCGGTGATCAGAATACCCTGTTGCATTTTCAAAATCATGTATTGCATTTGAAAAACATATATTTTGCATTATATTTTATCAACAATTCCAATGCAGGAGCATTTATGAGTACTGTGAATTTTTGTGTTCGTCTGGATGAGAAAGTCAAGCGGGATGCCGAGTTGGTATTTGCGGAGCTTGGCTTGTCCACCACCACTGCCATCACCATTTTTCTGAAGCAGGTCATTCGTTCCCAGGCCATGCCTTTTGCCTTGAGTCTGCATCAGCCAACGCTGAAACCAGAGACGCTGGCGGCCCTACGGGAAGCCGAAGAACTTGCCAAGCCTGGCAATGGCAAGAGTTTCCAAACGATTGAGGAATTGCGGGCGGACTGGTTGTCGTGAGTTACGAAATCAAGCAAACCTCGCAATTCCGCAAGGATGTGAAACAAGCTCTGCGTCGCGGATATGATATCGAAAAGCTTTTGGCGGTGGTTGCCATGCTGAAAGATGGCATTCCCATGCCACAGGAGTATCGCGACCATGCCCTGACTGGCAATTTCCGTGGCTATCGCGAATGTCACATTGAGGCGGATTGGCTACTGGTATATCGGAAAAGCGAACAATATCTCATCCTCACCCTTTTCCGCACCGGAACCCACAGCGATATTTTCTAGAGGGTTATAGCACCTTCAGGCAGAAAAAAAGCGAGAATTCTATCCTTCTCCAATGCGAATCGCAGAATCGTTTTCACCACCCCGACCTACCTGCTAAACTGGAATTTCATGCAGTTTTGGCTTGGCAAAACTGGAATTTCATGCAAAATCTGGAAAATCCAGGACGGAATCACCTATCTCCCCGTCTATCTCACGCCGTTCCTGTGAACCAGAATTCGCCCATTAGCGACTGGCATTTTGCAATAATCCAGATGCCAGTAAGGAAAAATTGCTGAGGTCATCTGCAAGTTCGCTTGATGCATTTATAACTAGAACCACTAGTTCTTCTAGCACTGCTAGAACCACTGGAACCGCCTCTTGCGAAGCTGTAGAAAAATCTCGTTTTCGTGTATTTTAAGGCGTGGAAATTTTTCGTTTTCGTGCAGTTTGGAGCTTGAAAAAATTTTATTTTCGTGTATATTTTATATTATTACCATTTTGTCTTCAAATAATAATCCATCATTTTTCTATGTACCGCAAAATCTACCAGCAGCTGTTGGATTGGAAACGCATCAGCCAGGGACATAGTTCCTTGTTGATTGAGGGTGCCCGCCGAGTTGGGAAAAGTTATATCGTAAACGAGTTCGGGCAGAAGGAATATCGTTCGTTCGTGGTGATTGACTTCAATCAGGCCGGTCCAGCCATTCGGGAATTGTTTCAGCATTATCTGGACAATCTGCCGGAGTTCTTCCTACGGCTGCCGATATTGACTGGCGTTCCGCTTTATGAGCGTGAAAGCCTGATTGTCTTTGACGAAGTCCAGATGTTCCCCCGGGCACGTGCCGCCTTGAAGTATCTAGTGGCCGATGGGCGGTACGACTACCTGGAGACGGGGTCGCTGCTTTCCATCAAGGAGAATGTCCGGGACATTGTCATCCCGTCGGAGGAACACGCCATCCAATTGGCGCCAATGGACTTCGAGGAGTATCTCTGGGCCCGCAACGAAGCGGCCCTGGTCGAATTCCTGCGAAATTGTCACGCCGACCAAAAAAGTCTGGGCGGGGCCTTGCATCGTAAAGCCATGGACTTGTTTCGTGAATATCTGATTGTTGGGGGAATGCCTCAGGCCGTCGAGACCTTCCTGAACCGAATGGATTTCGCCGCATGCGATGCACAGAAACGGGACATCCTTCAGTTATATCGCAATGACATCCGAAAGCACAGCAACGGCCTGGCACTGAATGTCGAGGCGATTTTTGACGCGATTCCCTCACAGCTCCAACGCCACGAGCGGCCATTCAAGCTCTCCGCATTGGGAACCGACGCGCGGATGCGGACCTACCAAGAGGCCTTTCTATGGCTTCAGGACGCACGGATTGTCAATCATGCCTTCCTGACCACCGAACCCTCGCTTGGCCTGAAGATGAACCTGGACCAGTCCAGACTCAAATGCTATATGGCCGACACCGGACTGCTCATCAGCCACACCTTTGACGAAAAGATTCTGGCATCCAACGAGGTTTATCGCAAACTCCTGTATGACCGTCTTGGCGTGAATCTAGGCATGGTGATGGAGAACATTGTGGCGCAGACCCTGCGGGCCAACGGTCATGGCTTGTACTTCTATTCCAGCCAGAACAGCCAAAACAAAGAAGACCGGATGGAGATTGACTTCCTAATCACCAAGCCCTCGCTCACCAATCGCCACAACATCTGCCCGATTGAAGTCAAGAGCGGAAAAAACTACACGGTGAACTCATTGCGCAAATTCATCTCGAAATACCACCAGGAGCTGCACACGCCATATCTTCTTCACGACGGCGATTTCCAAACGAAGGACGACATCACCTACCTGCCGCTTTACTTCGCCCACCTCTTGTAAACTGCGTGACTGGACGGGCGGTGACAGGTCGCCCTTTTTT
>JAFYIW010000331.1 GCA_017538465.1 Victivallales bacterium | reverse complement strand
TCCCGCCAGCTCTGGTGGGGCCACCGCATCCCCGCCTTCTACTGCGAGAAATGCGGCGAGCTGGTCGTCGCCAAGAACGCCCCTGCCAAATGCCCGAAATGCGGCCATGAGCATTTCCGTCAGGACGAGGACGTGCTGGACACCTGGTTCAGCTCCTGGCTGTGGCCCTTCTCCGTCTTCGACTGGCCGAAGGACACCCCCGAACTCAAGCATTTCTACCCCACCAACACCCTGATCACAGGGCCCGACATCATCTTCTTCTGGGTCGCCCGTATGATCATGGCGGGTCTGCGCTTCATGGGCAAAATCCCCTTCGAAGACGTCTATTTCACCTCCATCATCCGCGACGAGAAGGGCCGCAAGCTCTCCAAGAGCCTCAACAACTCCCCCGACCCGCTCGACGTGGTGGCCACCTACGGCGCCGACGCGCTCCGCTTCACCATCATCTACATCGCGCCGATGGGGCAGGACATCCGCTACGACAACAAGAAATGCGAAATCGGCCGCAATTTCGCCAACAAGATCTGGAATGTCGTGCGCTTCCGCCTCCAGCATGGCACCGCGCCCGCCGACTGGCAGGACCTCTCCAGCCTCCAGGCCTCCGAACTTCGCCCGGACGACCAGTGGATTCTCGCCCGCCTGAACCGCATCACCAAGACCATGACCAAGGACTTGGCGGAATTCGACTTCAACGATGCATCCAAGGCCATCTACGACTTCATCTGGAACGAGTTCTGCAACTGGTATCTGGAGTCCGCCAAGCCCGCGCTCTCTGCTCCCGCCGGAACCACCTGCGCCACCCTCAAGGTCTTCGACTACTGCCTCGGCACCTTCCTGAAACTGCTCCATCCCATCATGCCCTTCGTCACCGACGAACTCTACCACCAGATGGGCTTCTGCGGTGAAGAGGACTCCATCATGCTCCAGCCCTGGCCGCAGGCCATCTCCGAGGCACGGATGCAGGAACTGGGCGCCACCGAGAGTGTCGAACAGCTGAACGCCGCCAAATACGACCTGGTGCGCGCGGTCCGCAACCTGCGCGCCAACTACCAGCTCTCCACTTCGCTTTCGCTGGACGTGGTCATCTCCCCCGCCTCGCCTGAAGCCAAAGCCTTCCTGGACCTCGACCATGATGCGTTGGCCGCATTGCTCAACGCGAAAACCCTGACGCTGGGTGACAAGCCAACTGGCCCTGCCGGTGTCGCCGTCTCCGCCATTGGCAATGCCTTTGTTCCTCTGGCAGGATTGGTGGATTTCGCCGCCGAGACCGCACGTCTCCAGAAACAGGAGGCCGAAGCGGAGAAGTACATCGCCACTCTCCAGAAGAAGCTTGCGAACAAAGGCTACGTCGAACATGCCCCCGCAGCCGCCGTCGAGGCCGACCGCGCGCATTTGGCCGAAACCGAGGACAAACTCTCCCGCATCCGCGAACAGCTCTCCGCATTTAACTCATAACATACTTACTATAAATAATCTAGGAGATTCAGCCATGACTCAAGACCAACAACAGCAAGTCCTCGACCTTCTTGAGGCTCTGCGAGGGAACCTCCAACAAGATGGCGGCGACCTCGAATTCATCCGCTTTGACGGCGAGGATGGCAACACCGTCGTGCTCAAGCTCGTCGGCCACTGCGGTTCCTGTCCATACGCGATGATGACGCTGAAAGGCGGCATCGAGCGCATTCTGAAGGAGCAGGTCTCTCAGGACATCGCGGTCGAGCGCGAGGAGGAGTAGCATATCCGCCAGTCCTCCAGATTTTTGTGGCAAACTCATGCGTTGCGTGGACACTGAACGTAGGAGCAATTCGTGAAAACCAGAACTTTTGCCATCTTGTCTTTGGCGTTATCGCTGGTATTGCACCTTTTGCTTTTCCGTATGCCCATGCATTTGCTCGGAGCTAACCGCATTTTAAATCCACCTGCTGACGCCGGTTTGACGGAGGCTTTGACGCCGCTCACCTTGTCCCCCCAGAACATCCTGGATGACCTGGCCCAAATTGAACAGGTGATGAAATCCGGGAAGTCCTCTTCCGACAAAGCGGTGGAATTCCAGCTCCAAGACCAGCCGTCAGACCTGGATCTCGATTCCCTGCCGAATCTCTTCACGCCCGATGACATGCGGCGACGCATGGCTGACGCTCTCCAGGAAGTCCTCCACGAACAACCAGTGAGCCTTTATGAAATGGCTGGCATTAACGAATCCCCCGCTGAATTGCCGCCATCGGCCGTTGGCCCAAGGGAAATCCCCATTCCGACCGCGCCCGCGCCGGAAATTGTCGCGGTGAAAGTCGATGCCGTCCCCATCAATGCCGATCCACTCCGGCCGTTTTTCGCCGACATCCCGCGAGAGATTGTATCCAGCGACATCAAGTTGCCCAGCCTAGCCACTCCCGGTGAACTCGATCTGACCGGCGGACAACTTCCCGGCGTGCGCCGCATCAGCTCCCAAGTCACCGCTCCCGCAATCGGCCTCCCGGGCATTGGCGAAGGCGACTTTGACATTCCGGAATTGCCAGCGCCGACAATGCCGGAGCCCGCGGTGCCGGCCTCGCCTCCCGTGAAGCCGCCACGGCAGATTGCCATTGCTCCAGCGCAGCAACAGCCTGTTCCTCCGCAGCCGTTGGACGAATTTGTGAACGTGCGGGTGACCGTCTATCCTGACCCTGCCAGCAATGGCGGTTATTTCCAGGTCGAGATCAGTCCGCGCCGCAACAGCGACGCCATGGACGAAATGCCCAAGGACATTCTCTTCATTGTGGACCGGTCCGGGAGCATCTCGCTGCCGAAATTCGAGCAATTCCGGCAAGCCATCAAGGAGGTTCTACCCGCCCTGAATCCCCAAGATCGCTTCAATGTCATTTCCTTCAACGACAAGCCTTACAAGTTCTTTGAGGGTTTTCTGCCCGCCACTCCCCAGAATCTCCAAGCCGCCGGCGAGATGGTCGGACGCCTTCCGTACGGCGGGAAAACGGATGTCTTCGGAGGATTGGCCCCATTTGTCAAACAGGGCAACGGCGACCTCCGTCGTCCTTTGAACATCTTTCTGCTCACCGACGGGAAATCCACGGTCAACATCTTTCAGGACAATGATTTTTTGCATGAAATCATTGGCCAGAATCCGGGCAACGTCTCCATCTTCCCATTCAGCGCGGGCGACAACGCCAAGACCAATCATTCGCTCCTCGCCTTTTTGGGCTATCTCAACCACGGAAAACTGCAGCATGTGGACACCCTACAGGAAATCCGCGGTGGAATGGCCGACTTCTTCCAAAGTTATTCCAGCATCATCGTCGCGGATGTGCAATGCCATGTGCTGCAAGGAGCCGACCCGCTGGAAATCTATCCCCGAAGACTTCCCCATCTCTACCGCAACCAGTCCCTTGTCATTTTAGGACGCTACAGCGACCGTAACAGCACTCTAACCCTCCGCATCACCGGACGGGACGCCACCCAGACCACGCGAAGCCTCATATTCGAACGACGACTGGCAGGCTGCCCGCAGGGAGATGAGATGCTCCCGGATCGCTGGGCGGGCCAAAAATTGCTTTTCCTGCTTGCGCTGCGTAATTCCTCGAACAACCCCGCGGAAATTGCTCGGCTAGAAGAGGCCATTGCCGAACTGCGCAAACAACACCGGACCTTCTCGCTGTATTGACCACCGCGATTTTCTTGCAGTGCACGGCACCGCGCCACAATCCCACGGGGGCTGTCGCCCCCGCACTCCTGCCATCTCAAGCCCAACTCTGCCGGCAGGGCGCGCTGACTTGCCACGCCGAAGTCCACGGGACGAAGGCAGGAGCGCGTCCCTCCCTCCCTCTCCTCTCCCGCCTCTAACCTCTCACCTCTAACCTGCGGCGCAGCCGCCTAACCTTTTGATGAAGTCGCCTTTAATCGTCGCCATGGACCTTGAAGGAGTCCTGGTTCCTGAAATCTGGATCGCCTTTGCCGAGAAGACCGGCATTCCGGAATTACGTCTAACCACCCGCGACGTCGCGGATTATCACGAGTTGATGCAGCATCGGCTTCGCATCCTCAAGGAACACAATCTCAAATTGCAGGACATCCAGAAGGTCATCGCCACTATGCGTCCCCTGCCAGGCGCCAAGGAATACATGGAATGGCTTTCCGCACGCCATCCCAATGTCATCATCTCCGACACCTTCTATGAGTTCGCGATGCCGCTGATGAAGCAGCTCGGCTATCCAACGCTTTTCTGCAATAACCTTGAGGTGGCCGCCGATGGCGCCGTCACCGGTTATAAACAACGGCTCCTTGACGGCAAACGCCACGCCGCGCTGGCCTTCAAGCAACTGAATTTCCGCGTGGTCGCCATGGGCGACTCCTACAACGACACCGCGATGCTGACCGAGGCGCACCTGGGACTGCTCTTCCGCCCCTCCGACAAGGTCCGCGCGCAGTTCCCGCAATTCCCTGTCGTCAACGAGTATTCCGAGATACAGAACTACATCACCGAGTTTGACCGAGGATGAGCGCGTCCTCCAACGAATCTGCCACCACGAAAACGTCAGCGGCGAATACGCCGGGGCTTGGGCGTTCCTGGCTGGCCAGCAGTGTCGGCATCTTCGCCAGCCGGATTTCCGGCTTGGCACGCGATGTCACAGCGGCATGGTATTGGGGGGCGACAGGCATCTGTCAGGCTGCATATAGCGTCGCCTTCGCCGTGCCCAATAGCCTACGGCAACTTTTCAGCGAAGGGGCATTCACCAGCGCCTTCGTGCCGATGCTTTCAGAACGCCTGGCGACAGAGAGGCGCGAGGAGGCCTGGCAATTGGCCAATCGCGCCATCTCCGTTCAGGCCCTTGCTGTCACCGCTGTAGCTGCATTCTTTGCGGCATGTTCCTGCGGACTCTATTTCAGCGGACGATTTGCGCAGAATGAGACCACGCAACTGACGTTCTATATCCTGCCCCTGCTGATGCCCTTCGCGGTCCTCATCTGCAGCGCAGGCGCCTTCAGCGCGGTTCTGAACAGCCTCAAATCCTTCCTGCTGCCCGCTGCCGTACAGATTGTCTTTAACCTGGTACAGGTTGGCTCCATCTTCTTCTTGGCCTGGGCAGGTTTGCATAATGACGACCTCCGTGCACTCTATCTTTTCTGTGGCGCAACTTTGCTGGGGGGGGCATTGGAACTCATCATCCTGGCCGTGGCCGCCAGGGGCCGTGGCTATCGCTTCCATTTCAAGCCAGATTGGCGCGCCCCGGAAGTCAAGGAACTATGCCTACGCATTCTCCCAGGCGTCATCGGCGCTGGTGTCATGCAAATCAACAGCCTGATTGACAAATGTTTTTCGCTGTATCTGGGAAGTGCCGCCATCGGCGGGCTGAATTATTCGCATCGCCTCGTCTATCTCCCCATCGGCATCTTTGCCGTCGCCATGGGCAATGCCGCCCTGCCAGCCCTCTCCCGT
>JAFYIW010000330.1 GCA_017538465.1 Victivallales bacterium | reverse complement strand
GTCGTGGGTTCGAGCCCCATCTAGCACCTTTTTTTGCAGATATGGAGGCGCGCCTGAGGGTGTATCCGTTTTTTCTGCCCGGGAAACGCTCTTTCCGGCAAAACATCTTCGCCCCTCCTGCTCCCAAGCATGTGGCGGCAGGCCGCTTCCCTGTTTCAATATCGTTTCCGCCTCATATTTCCATCAGGTGTTTTTCGCGGCATTCCCGCTTGTTATTTTTTGACCCTGAATTATTTTATGGACTGTCGGGAGACGTGAAATCCCAAAACAGGAGCAAAAGACTATGAACTGTCGTCAGACGGCATTGTTGGAAAGATACAGAAAACATGCGGCGTATCCTGATTACAATCAGGATCTTCTCAGGGATGTGGCCATGATGCGCGCCATGGATGTGCAGGAGCGCACATGCGCCCAGCTGCGCGCCGCCACGGTTCTGGAGCTGACTCGCATCACCCCGTTCGAACTGGAGGATAATGCCCTGATCGTCGGGCAGTATATGAAGATGGTCTGGGAGGCGGGCATGGAGGGACGCGACGACGGAAAGGACGCGGAGATTCTCCGGAAATTCGGCGTGAATGCCTCCCCTTCGGAAGTGCGCCGCCGCCGCGAGGCCGTGTTCACCGGCCGCCCCGCGACCGGCCCCGGCGACCCGTCGTCTGACATGGCGGAGAGCTCCTGGATTGGTTTGAACAGCTCCTGCGGCTGGGGAATCAATGAATTCATATCCAAAGGCTATGTGGAGAACCACTCTGTACGAGGCTACGCCAAACTTCTCGAAAAGGGGTTCGGAGGCCTGAAGGCGGACGTGGAGGCCGTGATGGCGGCCCAAAACAAATGGAGCCTGGGCTTTGTGGAGCACGAGGCTTTCTACAAATCCCAGCTACTCGTCTGCGAGGCCGGGTTGACGCTGGGACGCCGCTATGCCGAATTGGCAGCGGCCGGCGGAAATCAGGCTCTGGCCGAGAATTGTCTGGCCGTCGAAAACGGCGCAAAGTCGTTCAGCCAGGCCGTACAGCTTCTGTGGTTCGGGCATCTCATCACATGTGCGGAGGATGGCATCAACGCGAACAGCATCGGCCGGATGGACCAGATACTCTGGCCGTATTTTGAAAAGGACAAGGCCTGCGGAGCATGCACATCCGAACAGGCCAAAGAACTCATGATTGACCTCGCCATCAAGCTCTACCACGATTATGATGTGCAGGCCATCACCCTGGGGGGTGCCAGACCGGAGGACGGCACCACCGCCTGCAATGAGCTGACCGACATCATCCTCGACGCCACTGCGGAGTTCGGCGAGCTTCGCGATCTTTCCCTTCGCGTCACAAGGGACATGCCCGACGAAACGCTGGAAAGGGCGGCAAAGCTGGTCCTTCGAGGCGGCGGCATTCCGTTCTTCTTCAATGACGAATGCTTCATTCCGGCGCTTGCGAACCGCGGCATCGAACTCAAAGACGCCAGAGATTACGCCCCCATAGGATGCGTTGAGCTGACCATTCCGGGAAAGGCGAACTCGCACGCCGTGTCCGGCTGGTTCAATCTGCTGAAGATCCTGGACCTCACCATTCACGGCGGCTATGACCTCTACAAGGGCAGGCAGTCCCGCGTGACATGCCCCAAACTGGAGGAGTACAATTCCTTTGACCAGTTCTATCGCGCGTTCTGGGAAAACGTGGTCTATTATTCCCACTCCATGGTCTATGGAATGCGGAGAGGCGAGATGCGCCAGAAGAATAACGGCCCACAGCCGTTCTTCTCGCTCCTTACCGAAAATTGCCTCGAAAAAGGATGCGACATCACCGCAAGGGGAGCCAAATACAACTGGCATTCCATCTGCCTCATGGGTGTGCCCAATGTGGCTGACAGCCTTTTCGCGCTGAAACGTCTCGTCTTCGAAGAAAAGGCCGTCGCCCCCGAAGAACTGCGACTTGCACTGGCGCACGATTTCCAAAATGCGGAATCTCTGAGGCAGCATCTCCTGAACGGATGTCCCAAATACGGAAACGGATGCCCGGAAGTGGATGCGCTGGCCGCAAAGGTCGCCGGGGATTACATAGCCCTCATGGACAAGGCCAGCGAGCCAGGCAGCGGAATGTTCGTGCATTTGTTCTCGTTTTACGAAAACGTCTATGCGGGGAAAATGGTGGCCGCCACTCCGGACGGCAGAAGGGCGTGGGAGCCTTTCGCCTATTCCCTCTCCGCCGCTCCGGGACGCGACAAGGACAGCGTAACCAGCATGCTCAGATCTCTCGGCAGACTGCCGCATGCGGACGCCGCAGGCGGCAGCGCGGCCATCATTGATCTGCATCCCGATTTCTTCGGCAATGCGGAGGATGCTCCGAAACTGCTCGCCACTTTGGTCAAAACCGCCTTCTTCTCGCTGGGGATCGGCCAGCTTCAATGGAACATCGTCTCGGCCGAGCGGATGATTCAGGCGCAGAATGACCCCGAACACTATGGGACTCTCCAGGTGCGGGTGGCCGGTTATTCTCAGAAATTCATCTTCATCGAGAGAACTCTCCAAAACCATCTCATCGCCCGCTATAAGCATACCGTATGATATTGATTCCGGGAGGGTGCCGAACCGCGGAGGTGCCGCAGTGCAGCGGGAGGGCGCGTGTTTCCAGGCGCCGTTTTAC
>JAFYIW010000329.1 GCA_017538465.1 Victivallales bacterium | reverse complement strand
TTCTTCTAATTTGGGCCCATTGAAATAATAAAAGGAAAAAATGCATTTCAACGCCACTTCTTCCGCCGTCAGTTCGGCATGGGGACGATTCATCAATTCCGGCCCGCTTGTCATGTCGTAGGAAGGACCGATGGGATTCGGGGTCGGCGCCGGCATGTGAAACACCACTGCGGCTTTTCCTTCGTCTGGACCGGGCGGGACGACTTCCGCAGCCTCGTTGCCATCACCTGCCGGCTTGGAAGTCTCCTCGGTTTTCTTCTCCTTGGTGGGCTGGCATCCGGTGATGCAAATGGCCAGCAATATGCAAAAAAATGAAGTCGATGTGATTTTCAGGGAAGATGAAATGGTTTTCATGGCGAGTTTATGTTGTGTTCTATCGTGTTCGTTTCAAGTGCCGATCGATGGTGTCGTCTTTTATTTGGACCGCTCCAAAATTCCTCCGTTTATATGTGACACGGACAACGGCTTTCAGAAAGTCGTTCTGAATCCGCAGGAAATTATAGTCTAAATGGATGTAAAATGGAAGTCCAGAATCGCGAGGATTGAGGATTTTTCATCAACAATCACTTCTGCCCTGGTTGGGGCATCGGGAGCATCGGTGACAGGCACCGCAGGGCACCGGTGACAGGCACCGATGTGCAATGCCTGGCACCACCAGATTCCATCAGATTCAGAGGGAACGTTTTGATGCCACAGTCCATCCGAAGCCGCAAAGGCTATGTCAAAGTTGACGGAATAGCATACCAGAGCTTTCCATTTCTCCAGTCAATCATAGTAGTAAGTAAGAATTTCATCAGAAGATGGTCTCTTGGGTTTCTGACGCATGTCATGCCATTTCTGCTCCTTGCCGGTATAGTCCGGATTGGAGAAGGTTACAAACATCAATCTCATGTCGTCCAGCGCGTACTTCACATCCAGGCTTGTATACCACCGCGGAGATGTCAAATTAGGAATGTTTTTATACGCTTGCTTTATATGCTGGATGTAAAGTTCAAATTGTGGGAAAGAGTGGACTTCTTCTAGAAAGTAACATCTTACGTCATAATCATCCCATACCCAGCGGGGTGGCATGCAGCTTCCGGCGGTAGGTCTGTTCACATCTTTCCTTTGTCGGTGGTTGTATTCCTCCTCGGAGGCTATTGGATAAAAAACCATCCTGAGGAACGGCAACTCAAGAGTGGCGGTCGTTTCCGGATGCTCGCGCTCCACCGCCGGAATTTCATAGGTATATCGCAATGGCTTTCCTCGCTCATAAAGCCCCGCCTCAACGACCAGAACTTCACCGGAAAAACCGGGATGGGAATTGGACAGGCGGTAGCATTCAGCGTAGGGAGAGTTTTCAAGAACATCGATAACTGGCTGGAACACAGGAGAAATCATGATGCCGTCCGTTTTCAGATGAGGCAAATCGGGGTTCTCGCGGACCAACTGGGTGTAGGTCAACGCTCCATGTTCCACCAGAAGCGAAACCAACCGCTGACGCAGACCGGGGGAGATTTCGGGTTTGTGGATCACATAGTCCAGCATAGTCCCACGTCTGGGGCACCAGTTGCGATTATATTTTTTAACCGCTGGGCGGTTGGGATTCAACCCATGATTCAACATAAGTTCCAGAGAATCAGCGATGGCCTGTTCGATTTCCGGTTTTCTGACCGCCAAATCCTGCCTCTCGAAATGTATTTCCTCAAGGATCCCCTGAATGCTGAAATAAATGTAGTTGGCAAGGAATTCCTGCTCACTTTTCCCATTCAGCAATTGATTCCAGGCGCCTTGCTCGGCTATCTGCTTTAATGCCGCATTGCAAAAGTCGAAATCTTTCAACTTGTCATCCATCTTCCTATAACGCCAGTGCACCTCTTTGTCTAGCCCCGATTGGGATAGGTAGTGCACGCTTTTCTGGGTTATTTTAAGACCATGGCTCCATAGAATTGGAAGCGCCTCTAGGTTTTTGTATTTCAAAGCCGCTTCCTCCGGAGTAAGCGAGATGCTGTAAAGTCCCGCTCCGCATTCTGTCGCCTTTGCTCCGGAATCCAGAAGTTGCTGCAGTTTGTCGTTCTGATGATAATAGATGCAGTAGCCGACATTCGGGTTCTGTGCGCACTTGCCATTGACATACAGGTCATAGGGCAGGAAGACGATGTCTCCGGCCAATTCGAAAGGGAAACCACAAAGCAGGAACATCCCCCAAAGCCATTCAGGCAACAAGGGCTCCCCCCAATAGGAATTGTGGGCGCTCGCCAGTGTCTCCACCCCGCAGAAAAACCGTTTATCCGGCGGCAATTCCGCATTGAATCGTGATGAAAGCCCCACGCACCCGGTGAGCATCAGTTGCGATAGACAGATGCAAAGCAGAAGACAAAACGCTCCGATTCTCCTGCAATGAAATTGCTTTTTTCCTCTCGCGGATTCTTTCATACTCGAACGAGAATAGGATTTCATGCGACGACAAATAATATACCATCTCATTGACTTCCCATTCTTTCCATGATACTTTAATCACCAAGAGACAAGTCACATTAATCGCACTGCCGCATAACGCTCGGCGCGTCAGCAGATCAGACTGAGCGTCGCGCGATTATAATCTTACTATACTACACTTCAATAACCGCCATCGTCCGGCATGAGATTCGGCCATTCATGCACCACCGGGACTCTTCGCCGGTGACAGGCGTCATTTCCTCATGCCTGTCACCACCAGACACCACCGGATTCTCCAGGAGAATTGCCTAGGTTCTGGCAGGCGGATTCCGATGCCTGTCACCACCAGATTCTCCAGGAGAATTGCCTAGGTCCTGGCAGGACGGACACTCGTTTGGCTGTTCTGCACCGCATTCCTCTCTTCTTTTCTATCCTGCTTAAATAATACTAAACTAGACTTCACTATCTTTTACTTCATTATACTAAATTGTATTCCACTATATCTAAAAGGAACCTGTATTTATGAGGAATAAGTCTTCGGGGCGGATAAGAAAGCAGTTGCAAAAAACTCGCGCGTATGCGTGAGCAAAATCACGCAACTACACTATAGTATGGCATATCACCTACGTTGAATTCCCTTGTGTCGCATGCCAACTTCCTCCAGCCCAACCGAGTTATTTGAGCGGCAGCTTTCCCGTCTGGGAGAGGAGCACTTTTTGGTATTATTGTGGGCGGCGACAGGGGAGTATAAGCAAGTGAAGTATAATATCACGAATCTTTTTGACGACCTGAAGCATGGCGGCATCACCCGGACGAAGCAGACAGCGGTGGCGATTGTGGAATCGCTTCGCATTTTGTGTTTCATTGATGTCCGTGACGAGCGTAACCGGAAGAACATCTACATCACCGAATTTGGCGCGAAAGCGCTAGAGAAACTCATCAAGACGGGCCGTTACGTCAAGAAAGGCTCGGCGTTTCTGGAGGAGGTCAAATCATGAGGACCATCGGCATCGGCGGAGCAGGAAGCAAGATAGCAGTCAAGCTAGACGCGCAATCTGTGGTGGTGAACATCTCCGAGGTGGAATTGTCGAAGATTCCGACGTCTGGCGAGAAGATTCAGGCCTCCCTGCGGGACGGTTCGGGGGTTTTCCAGGGTGCGCGAATGGATCCCCAAATTGGTCTGGAGGCATACGGCTCGGTAAGCCGCCAGCTTTCGAACCTGGTGCGCGGCGCGATGGTCATCGCCGCCACCGGCGGCGGCACCGGCAATGGCATCACGGCGGGCATTTTGAAAGAGCTGGCCGGACGTGCGGAGAAAATCGCCGTTGAGGAAAAGACCGTTTTTGCGCTAGTTCTTCCCTACGCGAAGATGGAGCCCGACGAATTTGTGATCAACACCTCTGATTTCCTGAATGGTCCGGTGGCGGCGGCGATTGACAGCGGGAACACCGGCAACATCTTCATGTTCTCGAACCGCTGCAAATTCGAGAAACAGCTTGCGGAGGACAAATACAACCAGATGATCGTGAACTCGCTGCGGGATTTTTTCGCGATTCCGGCCAAGAACGCGCAGCTGAAACTCCTGGAGGAGCACATCGACCAGGCGGATTTCGCCCTGTACCTCTCCAAGCCGTATTTCAACCACTTCACGTCCTTCAACTATAACCCGGACAACGACTTCGGCAAACAGCTCTCCGCCCGCTGGAATCCGCTGCTGCTGCCGCCGGAGCAGGCCATCGAGGCCCTCTTCCTGCTGGAAGTGCCCGCCGGCAATGACGGCACCTGTTTTTACAACATCCTCAAGTATTTCAACGATCAGGATGTGAAGCCGCTTTACAGCGTCGTCGAGAACCCGAATCTCAAGAATCCTCGCGTCAGCGTCTCGCTGTTGTATTCCCGCAAGCCTGCGGAGGAAGTGCAGGATCTCAACCGCGAGTCAGAAGAACACGCGCAAACGAAAGTGCGCAGAACCATCGACCAGTATGTTGAACTGGAGCCTCTCCAGGTCAACCTGGACAACGAGGCCGCGAAGGTCAAGTCCGATGGTCAGGACGATGTCATCGCGATGCTCAAGCGCATCAACAAACTTTAGATTTCCGCATCAGACCGCGTTGTTCACGTCCGGACAGCGCGGTAACAAGTGTTTTTGCAATGGCTAAGGACAATCGAAGATACCTGACTCCGGAGGAAATGGCCCCGGACAAGCGGCGTTACCTGACTCCGGAGGAAATGGGGCAGGGCGCCGCCAACGTCCCCGCGCCAAGTTCCGTTCCCGCCGTCCCGCCGAGTCCCGGCGACACGCTCGGCGCGACAGAGAATCTTGACCTGCTGGTCAAGACTCTCCGCCTCTCCTCGTCGGCTGCCGCGCCGGAGAACCCCCTGAGCGAAGTCGCCAGGAATTATCTGAACAGCGCCTTGCCGGAACGGCTGGACACGCTGTCTCCCGCCGCACGGCGCACTCAGGCGCAGGCGTTGATGGACGGCGCCCCCTACACTCTCGGCAACTTCCTGGACCGCGGCGCGGAGTCCGTGCTGTACAATGCCAATCTCAACGGCTTTGCCTTCTGCGTGAAATCCATCCGGAACTGGAAAGACCGCTGGTTTGGCGACCCCCGCTACAAAGGCAACCAGGGCAAGCTTCAGAGTGTCTCCTACAAGACCAAATGGAAGCACCTCAGCAACGAATTCAAGGTCGGCCAGCTGCTCAACAACGATTCGGTCGAGGGGCTTGGCGAACAGATTTCGGTGTGCATCTTCTCCCTGCGCAAAGTCAGCAGCATGGGGCTGGAGCTGGGCTATGACCTGCTGATGGAGCGCATCAACGGCATTGACCTGGGCACCAAACCCCTGCAGAATGCCTTGAACCTGGAGGACAAGGTCCGCGTTTGCCTGCAGATCTGCAAGGCCATCGGCCAGCTTCACCAGCGCAACCTCATCCATCTGGACATCAAGCCCTCGAACTTCATGCTGGAGCGCAGCGGACGCGTGCGGCTCATTGACTTTGGCATTTCGGTGCCCTCCGGCTTCAAGAAAAACACCGTCGCCGGCACGGCCGGCTTCATGTCCCCAGAGCAGATCTGCCGTGCGGAGCTGGGGCCGGACACGGACATCTTCGCCCTTGGCGTGACCTTCTCACTGCTCTTCGGCGGAAAGCCGCTGAGCCAAGACCCCAACGATGCCGTCCAAAAGGATTTCCGTCACAGCGCGGCGCGCGACATGGAGAAAAACGAGATGACTGCCGTGGGTGACATTCCCGAGTTGTCAGGGAAGGCCTATCGGGAATTGGCCGAAGTCATCCGCAACTGCACCATCTACCGGCGCGACCGGCGAATATCCTCCTGTACCGTGCTGGTCAAACAGCTCCAGGCGGCGGCGGAGAGCTGCGGGCTGAAGATTTGACGCATTCGCCAGCACTCACACCTCCTTTTTCTCGCGGGCCTCAGGATCCACCATTTTCGAGGTCCGCTTTTTCATGATGAAAAAACGTCTTCTGCTGGCCATCCTCGTTCTCGGCGTGATCATCGCGCTGCCGCTGGTGCTTCGCAAGCCCGCCGAGCAGCTTCCGCCCGCCAAGCGCCAACTGGTGGTTTTGACACCGCACAACGAGTCGATCCGTCATGAAATCGAGATAGCCTTCCGTGAATATCATCGAAAACGCACCGGCGAGGAGGTCTCGATTGACTGGCGCGCCATTGGCGGCACCACGGAATGCGTGCGCTATCTGCGCAGCACCTTCACCGCGAACTTCCAGCATGACTGGTGTCAACGGAACCCGGGATTCGTGTGGAACGACCAGGTCGCCGCAGACATTTTCAGTGACCGCACTTCCCTGGAAGGGGATGCGGACGCCTCGCGCGCACGGCGGGATTTTCTTGCGGGCAACGTCGGCATCGACATCGACGTCTTCATGGGGGGAGGGCAGTATGACTACGCCGGGCTGGCCGCCTCGGGCATTCTGGTGCCTGCCGGCGTGCAGCGGCGCCATCCGGAATGGTTCACCGGCACCGAGCCCATTCTGGCGTCCGGGGGCGGGGGGGAAATCTGGTATGACGCCCAAGACCGCTATTACGCGACATGCTTCTCCAGTTTTGGCGTCATCCTGAATCTCGACCGGCTACGCCAGGCCGGCTTCACGGACGATGAAATCGCGCGCTTTGGCGAAAACTGGCGGGATCTGGCCGATCCGCGGCTGTATCAATCCATCGGCATCGCCGACCCCTCGCAAAGCGGCTCCATCAACAAATGCTTCGAGATGCTCATCCAGCGGGAAATGCAGGATGAGATCGCCAAGACGCATCCAGGGGAGGCCCACCCCCAGCCCACTCCAGAGGAACTGGAGC
>JAFYIW010000328.1 GCA_017538465.1 Victivallales bacterium | reverse complement strand
ACGAATTCGAGGGAAAACGCCTGCGTGACATCTCCAAGGGCGAGGTGGACCTCGAGACCGAGGAGGAGAAGAAGGCCAAGGCGGAGGAGCGCAAGGCCCATGAGACCGCCGACAATGCACTGGTCGCCACCCTCAAGGAGCTCCTCAAGGAGAAGGTCACGGATGTCAAACTCTCCACCCGTCTTACTGACAGTGCCTGCTGTCTGGTGGACGAGGAGTGGGCGATGTCCCAGCAGATGCAGCGCATCATGAAGGCGATGAAGCAGGATGTGCCGGAGACCAAGCAGATTCTCGAAATCAACCCCGACCATCCGCTGATCGCGGCGATGCGCCAAGTCAACGAGAAGGACGTCAAGGACCCGCGCCTGGCCACCTACGCCAAGTTGCTCTTTGATTCCGCCTGCCTGATGGCCAACCAGCCCATTGACAATCCACTGGAATTCTCCAAACAAGTCGCCAGCCTGATGGCCGATGGGCTGAAATAACCCGCGGCATGTCGCCGCGGGCACCGAACCAAACCCCGCGGCATGTCGCCGCGGGCACCGGACCAACCCCCGCGGCATGTCGCCGCGGGCACCGAACTGCGCGGGTGCCCAACTACTTTAACCTTTAACCTTTAACCTTTAACCTTTTAACTTAAAACAGATGAGTGTTCGTCCGATGAATGTAGCTGTGGTTGGCGCGACCGGCGCCGTCGGCGTTGAAATGCAGAAGACGCTGGAGAAGCGCAACTTCCCCGTCAAGAATCTGCGGCTGTTGGCCTCCGCGCGTAGCGCAGGCAAGCAGATGCAGTGCCTGGGCAAGACCTGGACAGTCGAGGAACTCACCCACGACTCCTTCAAGGACATCGATGTCGCGCTTTTCTCGGCAGGAGCCTCCATCTCCAAGGAATACGCCGCCTCGGCGGTCAAGGCAGGCGCGGTGGTGGTGGACAACTCCAGCGCGTTCCGCATGGATCCCACTGTGCCGCTGGTGGTGCCGGAGGTCAATCCGGAGGACATCAAGTGGAACAAGGGCATCATCGCGAATCCGAACTGCACGACCATCATCATGCTGGTGGCGGTCAAGCCGTTGTATGACCTGGCGCCAGTCAAGCGCATCGTGGTCTCCACCTACCAGTCCGCCTCCGGCGCGGGGGCGAAGGGCATGAACGAGCTGTGGGAGCAGACCAAGGTCGTGCTCAACGGCGGCAAGGCGGAGCCCAAGGTCTTCAAGTGGCCTTACGCCTTCAATGTCTTCAGCCACAATACCGACATCGGACCAAATGGCTACAACACCGAAGAGATGAAGATGGTCAACGAGACCAAGAAGATCATGCACGACGACGGCATCGGCGTGTGCGCGACCTGCGTGCGCGTGCCGGTGCTGCGCAGCCATGCGGAGTCCATCACGGTCGAGTTCGACCGCAAGGTCACCGTCGAGGAGGCTTTGGCGGCGTGGGGCAAGGCCCCTGGCCTGACCATCGTGAATGACGCGGCGAACAACCACTTCCCGATGCCGTGCGAGTCCAACGAGCAATACAATGTGCTGGCTGGACGTCTGCGCTACGACCTCTCGCGGGACAACGCGCTGGCCTTCTTTGTGTGCGGCGACCAGCTGCTCAAAGGCGCGGCGCTCAATGCCGTGCAGATCGCCGAGCTTCTTTAACCCCGCGCAAGAATGCGCGGGTACGGAACGGCGCGGGCACAGAACCCCCTCGGCGCGGCTGTTTGGCGGTTTGGCCGCCGCGGTTCCGGCACGGCAGGAAAAACAAAAGGAGCGGAAAATGACACGCTGCAGATTCATCACGCTAGTCTTGGTTGTCTTGTGTTCCCTTCCGCTCCTGGCGGCAAAGAAAGAAACTCCGGTGGCGGTGACCGAAACCGCATTCTGGTTTAATGATGTCACTCAGCCAATGCCTTTGTCGGAGGAACAGGGCATTGAGTTGGTGAAACAGTTGCGCACCGGGATGCTGGCGCGGAAATCCATCAAGGATGTTCTGGCTTCTATCCCTTATGATTATCCATCGCCACGGGTGCTGTTCCTGACATTGGGCGATGGAATTTTCCCTGGACGCACTTATTATGCCGCAGGCAGCTCCTTCAAAGATGCCTTGGCACGGCTGCTGGCGATTGTCGCCAAGCGCGAGCCCGAATACGCGGAGGCAATTCGCGGTGAACTGGAGGGCCAGATCGCCCGTGCCAGGGAAGAATATGAAAACATGACTGATGCGCAGCGCCAACAGACTCCGCCGAATCCGCTGCTGCAAAATCCCCTTCCGGAGAATCTCCGGCGAAAAATGCAAGATCCACTCCGGTGGAATTCGTTGCGGCTGGATGTCGTGCAGGCTACTTTGCCAGTTCAGAATTTTGTCATTGCCAAGTCGCGGTTGCTGTTGACCAACGCAGTCGGCATCGCCTTCGATTCGGTGGCGGCCTTCGCGTTTACCCCCGAACAGCTGAAGGGACGTTGCCTGGTGACGAGCGAACACCAGCTGTCGGTCGTTGCGGTCTCCAATCTAATTGCGGAAAGCAACTTGTGGTCGGCCTGGCAACTCTGGACGCAAATGGCCTCGTCGTCTGTCGGCTTCAATGTCACCATTTTCGAGAGCGACTGCTATTATGCCGATGAGAAGGGGGCTGCACGATTGTTTCGCGGTCATCCCGCGTGTTTGAGGCGTCCATTGGTTACAGCGGGAACACTTGACGAAAGTTCCCGCGCATTGGCAGGGAGACTGTGCCAGATGTGGAATGCCAACGGAAAGTACGAACAGCCCTTTCCGGAGTGGTTTCCGGCGCGCGATGATGGACAACAATCCATTACGGACCAGGCGCAGTTGACGTTGGCGCTTGCCCGCGCGGCGGCGTTGCCGGAACTGCCGGAGCAGGAGCGCGAAAAACTCCGGAAAGGGGCTGTGGCGGCGGCAAAGCCGATTCTCAAAGCCATCAAGCACTTTGATCCAGGAGAATTGGGACCGCATTTCGCGGAAAACAAGACGTCGCGCCGGCCAGCTTCACAGCGATTCTACGCCGCTGTGGTCGAAGATGAGAATCTCAGATATGGCTTCGCTGGTGCGCAGCAAATGGAGATTCCTCGGAGACTGATGGATTTGGCAACGAGCGCAAATGCCTATCTTGCCTTGGCGGAGTTGTGGCAGGCATTGCCGGAGGATGATAAGACTGGTCAGGCGTGCCGCGCGGAGTTGCGGCCGCTGGTCAATTATATCCTGACGCAAATCTATCCCAATGGCGAGTTCGTGGCGCGTCGGGACTATCCGGGCAATGTCATGTGCCTTGAAGACCAGCCCACGTTGTTCGGACGGGTGGAAATCATCAGCCAATGCGGACTCGTACTGGCGAAGCACCTTGAGCTTTTCCCTGAGCAAGATGCAGAGTTGAATTTGAAGGAGAACGTGCGACTTCTGCAGAAGGCGGCGACGAATCTTGCATTGACGGGCAAAGGGCCGGAAGAGTATCCCATGACACCTTGGCTGATGGAATTCCTGGCTGTCAATGCCGCGCAGACCCCAGAGAATCTGGCACATTTGATGCGTCTGGGCATGGCGGCAGTGGAGGGTCTGGAAAAGAAGCCGTTTCTGCCAGATATGTTTGGCGTTCCGGTGGACATGCCGTCCATGACTTACGCCGCCGAACGTCTTTGGATGGTTTGTGTCGCGGTCGCGGCCATCGGCCAGCAAGCCGATCATACGGCGGAGGCCATCGAAATACTGCGCGAAGCGTGGCCGTTGCTGGTCTTTATGCAGCAGGCCAGGATGGATTCATCCACAGCTTCCGCTTTGCCGTGTCCGGATGAGTACGTCGGATTCTACCGTGACAATCTGGCGGATTTCGGGTTCACCATGAATGGACAGATTACACAGCTGCTGGCGCGTCTGAGGCTCTCCGGGACATTGGTGCGCCTTGGCCTGGATCAGCTGGAACCATTGCCGGAGGATGCCGCTGCATACGAAACATGTTGGCTGGACATTGACAGGCATCCGATGGTTCTGACGCCGGATCTGGTTATCCAGTCCGCCATCGCCGGGGCTGGCAATGACCGTGCGCTGGGCGGACGGATTGACGTCTCCAGAATGCAGTCTCGCCAGCTGACCGGCGACGAATTGCAGCGGCTTGAGGGCGGACGGGGCTTTGATAAGAATTCCCGGGTGATTCCCCGCAGGAAATAGCCACCGTTCTTTGCCTGGAAAGCCATTCATCCGAATCACATTCCACAGCCATTGGCTCTGCTTGACGCCGCCACAAGGCCTGGTGGTGGCGCCCCCGGCAGGGCACCACGGGGCGCTGCCTCCGTATCTCTGCTGACCTCTGACCTCTGACCTTCCTGACAGGACTAGAGTCCAGAGTCCAGAGACCTGACCTTTAACCTTTTCCCTTTAAACTTT
>JAFYIW010000327.1 GCA_017538465.1 Victivallales bacterium | reverse complement strand
GCCTTGTCATGCAATCCGCCAGGCTGGGCGAAGTGCCTTTCGCGGAACTCTTTGAGAATCATCGCGAATTCGCGCAGTGCGGCCGCCCCGTCAGGTGGCAGCATGGCGAGTGTCTCGGGCGTCGTGGCCAGCGTCTGGAGGTCGGCGTGGGTCGCGTCGCGTTGGGCGCGGAGTTTTTCGAGGGTGGTGTCGCCGATGCCGCGGGGGGGGACATTCACCACCCGAAGGAACGCCAGGTCGTTGTGGGGATTCTGAACGGCCTCCAGGAAGGCAATGGCGTCCAAATTCTCCTTGCGTTCATAAAAAGAGGTCCCGCCAACCAGCACGTAGGGGATGCGCTGTTTGCGGAAGGCCTCTTCCAGGGCACGGCTTTGGCGTGCGGAGCGAAACAGCACCGCGAAATTTTGCCAATGGAGCACATGTTTTGAGCGGTTTTCAGAGATGGAACGGGCGATGAAAGTCGCTTCGGCATTCTCATCTTCACAGCGGACCGCCTGGATCGGCTCGCCTTTCCCTTGGCTGCTCCAGAGATTTTTCGCGTGACGTTCGCGGTTGTGCGCAATGAGCGTATTGGCGGCCGTCAGGATGACGTTGGTGGAACGGTAGTTCTGCTCCAGACGGATGACGCGGGCCTGGGGGTAGGTCGTGTCAAAATGGAGGATGTTTTCGATGTTTGCTCCTCGCCAGCCGTAGATGGACTGGTCGTCGTCGCCGACCACGGCGATATTGCCGTCCTTTCCGGCGAGCATGGTCATGAGCTTGAGCTGGACGCCGTTGGTGTCCTGGTATTCGTCAATCATGATATACCGGTAGCGCTGGCGGTAGTTTTCCAGGATGTCGGGGTGTTTTTCCCAGAGTCGGACGGTGAGGCAGAGCAGGTCGTCGAAGTCCAGCAGGTCCATGAGCCTCATGCGGGTCTGGTAGCGTTCGTACACCTCGGCGACTTCGTTGGCATACGGATAGTCCGCCTGTTCGCGAAGTTCATCCGGAGATAGGTCATCGGCCTTGGCCAGGGATATCCGGTTTCGCCAAAGCGCGGTGTCATAGCCGTGGCCGACCTGGCCCAGCTCCTTCATGACTTGATTGATCAGCCCCTGCTGATAACCTTCCCCGGCGATGGTGAAGTTGCGACTGTAGCCCAGTTTTTGAATATGCTTCCGCAGCACCGTCGAGCAGAAGGCATGGAAGGTGCTGATGGTCATCGCCTTGGCAACGGCGGGGCCGAGCATGGCGCCGACGCGTCCCCGCATCTCCTTGGCGGCCTTGTTGGTGAAGGTCACTGCCAGAATCGAGGATGGCTCCACCTGGTGCATGACCAAATTGGCGATGCGGTGGACAATCACCGTGGTCTTGCCGGTGCCTGCTCCTGCCAGTAGCAGCAATGCTCCCTCCAGGCAGTCCACCGCCTCCTGCTGGCGTTCGTTCATCTTAGCCATGGGAATATCATCCTTTCTTCTCGGAGGCCGTCGCCTTTTCGGGACGGTCGTGGGTGATTTCCAGAAGCGCCTGCCGCAGCTGTTCGCAGCCCTCTTCGGTCGGCAGGTCTTCCGGGAATTCCAGGGGCTTTCCAATCACCATCGTCAGGCGGGTGAACGGCCAGGGAATCTGCATTCGGTCCCAGCTGTGCAATTGCCAATAATGCTTCGCGTTGAAGGCCACCGGCACCACCGGCGCCTTCCCGTCGCGGGCGAGGGCGACTGCGCCAGGATGGACGGTGTATTTCGGTCCGCGTGGTCCGTCCACCGTGAGAATCGGCGAAAAGCCCTCGGCCATGGCATGACGCATTTCCAGCATGGCCTTGGCGCCCCCGCGGCTGGAGGAGCCGCGGATGGAATTCATCCCAAAGCACTTGACGAGAGTCGAGATGTACTCCCCGTCGCGCGAAGCGCTGATGAGGACGGTCAGGTGTTTCCGGTACTTCTTGGGGATGACAGGAGTCGCGAAAAGGACACGGTTGTGCCAGAGGGCCACTGCGAAGGCGCGGCTGGTCACCTGCGGAAAGACACCGTGCGGGTCTTCGATGCGGACGCGGAAGGTCCAGCTATACAGCTTGAGGAAGCCCGCCAAAAGCCACGCCAGCCATTTGGGGAGATGCCGTTTGTTTTTGAAGGTGAAGATCTTGCCCATGGCGGAAAGCAAAGGCGACGGGCGGTCAATACCGATAGTACTCGGCCTTGTAGGGGCCATCGACGGGGATGCCCAGGTAGGCGGACTGCTTTTCGGTGAGGGTGGTGAGGTGCGCGCCGAGTTTGCCGAGATGGAGCCGCGCGACCTCCTCGTCCAGCCTCTTGTCGATGCGATACACGCCCACGGGGAGCTTCTCGGAGACCAGCTTGATTTGGGCGAGGACCTGGTTGGCGAAGGAGCAGCTCATCACGAAGCTGGGGTGTCCGGTGGCGCATCCGAGGTTCACGAGGCGTCCGGAGGCCAGGAGGATGATGCAGTGCCCGTCGGGGAAGATGTACTTGTCGAGCTGCGGCTTGATGGCGACGCGCCGGATGCCGGGGTAGGTCTCCAGTTCGGCGACCTGTATCTCGTCGTCAAAATGTCCGATGTTGCAGACGATGGCGGAGTCGCGCATCTGCTTCATGTGCTCCAGGGTGATGATGTCGCAGTTGCCGGTGGTGGTAACGAAGAGGTCGGCGGTGGCGCAGACCTCGTCCAGCGTGACGACCTGGTAGCCCTCCATGACGGCCTGGAGGGCGCAGATGGGGTCGATTTCCGTGACTAGCACACGCCCTCCCATTCCACGCAAAGCCTGTGCGCAGCCCTTCCCGACCTCGCCGTAGCCGCAGACCACGCAGACCTTTCCGGCAATCATCACATCGGTGGCGCGCTTGATGCCGTCGATGAGGCTTTCACGGCAGCCGTAGGTGTTGTCGAACTTGGACTTGGTGACGGAGTCGTTCACGTCGATGGCGGGGAAGAGGAGCTTCCCTGCGGCTTCACGCTGATAGAGGCGGTGGACGCCGGTGGTGGTCTCCTCGGAGCAGCCGCGGCAGACGGCCACGCGGCGGTGCCAGAATTGCGGGTCCTCGGCGAGCACGCGCTTGAGGATGGCCTTGAGCTCGCGTTCGTCCTCATGGGCGTCAGGGGCGCATGCCAGAACGGAGGCGTCGTTTTCGGCCTCGTAGCCCAGGTGCATCATCAGCGTGGCGTCCCCGCCGTCATCCACGATGGTGTCGGGGCCGGCACCGTCGGGGAAGGAAAGTGCCTTGAGGGTACATTCCCAGTAGTCCTTGAGGGTCTCGCCCTTCCAGGCATAGACGTTCACGCCGGTGGCGGCGATGGCGGCCGCGGCGGTGTCCCGGGTGGAGTAGATGTTGCAGGAGGCCCAGCGCACCTGCGCACCGAGCGCGACCAGCGTCTCGATGAGGACGGCGGTCTCGGTGGTCATGTGCAGGCTGCCCATCACCTTGAGGCCCTTCAGCGGCTGCGCGGGGCCGTATTTCTCGCGGATGGCCATCAGGCCAGGCATCTCCACTTCGGACATCTCGATTTCGTGGCGGCCCTGCGTCGCCAACGACGGGTCCGCAATCCAGCATTGCTCGGTCTTGTACATGGTAAGTTTTTGGGGGAAAGCCGAGGGATAAAAAGGATGAAAGGGATAAAAGAGATAGAGCCTCAGGTCTCAGGACTTGGGTGGCCGAGTTGGCATGGTGGCGCCAGGCAGGGCGATGACCTGGGCGGCAAAGTCTGCGGCATGCCGAGCAGCCTCGTCGGGAGCGGCACCGGAGTAGCGGGCGGCCAGGAAAGCGCCTTGGAAGGAGTCGCCCGCGCCGATGGTGTCCACCAGCGCCTTCGGCCGAACCGCAGGAATATGAGTGGCATTCATGTCGCAGGTGGCCACCCAGGCGCCGCGCGCGCCGTCCGTCACCACTGCACAATCGGCAAGAGTGCCAAGTGACTGGACTGCCTCCTGGGGACTGGGGCACTGGGTGAATTCCAGTGCCTCGGCGCGATTGGCAAAGAGGCAGTCAAAACGAACGCTCCGGAAGATGCGCGTCAATTCGGCGCGATGCTCGCGAATCAGGCTGACGTCCCCCATGTCCCAGGAGATACGCCGTTTCGTAGCCATCGTCAGGACGGCTTGAAGCATTTTCGGGAAGCGCAGGTTGTAACCCTCCAGATGCAGACAGTCATAGCCATCGAGGTCATCGGCCTGGAAGCATTCGGCGGTGGCTTGGGCGCCGGCGTCGAACATCGGGAGCATGGTGCGTTCGCCATCGGGAGTCACCAAGGCCAGGCAGCAGTCTGTGGCGTGGCCGGGAATGCGCTTGATGCCAGTGATGTCCACTCCGGCGGCGCGGAATTCCCGGAAGAGGAACTCCGCCACGTCGTCATCTCCGGCGAGGCCGAGCAGTTTGGCGGGGAGACCGTGCCAGGCGAAGGCCCGCAGGGCATTTGCGCAGGAACCGCCGGGATAGCGCGTGACGCGCTTCGCTGGAAATTGCGCGAGGAGGGCGGCCTGCGCTTCTGGAGTCACTCGAAGGACTTGTCCGCGCGGAACGGGAAGCCGCAGGGCCTCGAACTCCTCATCCGTGACGGGCAGCGCCAAGTCGAGCAAGACATTGCCCAGTCCAAGCATGGCCGATTTGCGGCTCATGCCATTTCCAGGGCAGCCTGGATTTCAGCAGCCTTGTCGAGTTTCTCCCAGGGGAAGCCGTCACGTCCGAAGTGCCCGTTGGCGGCGGTGTCCTGATAGCGCCAGCCTTCGCGTCGAAGCAGCCCGAGGTGCTCGATGATCTGGGCCGGGCGGAAATCAAAAACCTTCCCTTCCTTTAGCAATTCCACCACGCGTTCTTCCGGCACTTTTCCCGTGCCGAAGAAATTCACGTAGAAGGATAGTGGGTAGGAGACGCCGATGGCGTAGGAAACCTGCAACTCGCAACGCTCGGCCACGCCGGCGGCGACGAGGTTCTTGGCCGCATAGCGCGCCATGTAGCTGGCGGAACGGTCCACTTTGCTGGGATCCTTCCCCGAGAACGCGCCGCCGCCATGACGGCCGGCACCACCGTAGGTGTCCACGATGATCTTGCGGCCAGTCAGCCCCGCATCGCCATGAGGACCGCCAATCACGAAATTCCCCGTGGGGTTCACATGCAGGCTGGCCCCGGGAACGTTGATGTGCTCAAAGTCGAAATCCTTCAGGAATTCGGACGGGACGACCTCCCGGAGAATCTCCGGCACCAGCGCATGGACTTTCTTTCCTGCGCCTTCCAGGTGCTGATGGGAGACCACTGCCTGACGGATGGCGACAGGGCGGAAG
>JAFYIW010000326.1 GCA_017538465.1 Victivallales bacterium | reverse complement strand
GAGGACGGCGGGGAACTAAGGCAATGGGGGCTTCTGAACGGGAGCGAGAAAGGCGTCCCAGCGGTTGAGATGATTGAGCGGCACGCGAGCCTCGACGTGCACCCCGTCGTCCTGGAATTCCTCGTGTTCGATGAAGCAGTACTTCCTTAGCTGCGCCAATTCCGTGTAGGCATTATGCGGAAAACAGTAGCTACGCATCGGCATCAGCGCCTTGACGCGCTGGGCGACGCGGTTCACCAGCGAGGAGACTCCCTCGCCTGTCTTGACCGAAATCGGCAATGCCTCGGGATACTTGAAGCGCAGAGCGGCCTTTTCCTCGTCAGTGAGCAAATCCCATTTGTTGAAGACCATCAGCGCGGGCTTGGGCCCAACGCCGATCTGAGCAAGGACTTCCTGGGTGGTGTCGTGGTGTTCAGCCAGATTCGGGTCGCTGGCGTCCAGCACTTCCAGAATGTAGTCGGAGAGCTTGGTCTCCTCGAGCGTGGACTTGAAGGCGTCAATCAGCAGGTGAGGCAGCTTGCGCACGAAGCCCACCGTATCCGCCAGCAGGACCTCCTGCCCGCCTGGCAGCGCGAAGCGCCGGACGGTCGGGTCCAGGGTGGCGAAGAGCTTGTTCTCCACCAGCACTTCGGCATTGGTCAGGCGGTTCAAGAGCGAGGACTTCCCCGCGTTCGTGTAGCCCACAATCGCAATGACCGGCACTGGCTTCACCAGCCGTGCGCTGCGTTGCACGCCACGCTGCTTGCGCACCTCCGCCAGCTCGTCATTCAATTTCTGAATCTTCGCGCGAACCTGTCGGGAGTCCAGCTCCAGCTGCTGCTCGCCCTGCGCACGGCCGCCACGGCCGCCCGCCGCGCCACGCTGACGATTCAGGTGCCCCCACTTGCGCACCAGTCGTGGCAAATCATACGTGGCCTTCGCCAATTCGACCTGCAACCGCGCCTCGCGTGTCTGCGCCCGCGCGGCGAAGATGTCCAGGATGACCTCCTGTCGGTCGATGACGGCCAGCTTGGTGCGCTTCTCCCAGTTGCGCTGCTGAGAGGGGGAGAGCACGTCGTCGGTCACCACCACATCCGCCCCCAGCCGTTCGGCAGTCTCCAGGACCTCCGCGAGCTTGCCCTTCCCCAGAATGGTTCCGGGGTCGATGGCGCGAATCTTCGCGACCTCCGAGCCAAGCACCACCATCCCGCAAGTACCACACAGCTCGGCCAACTCGGCGAGCAGGCTCTCCGCCTGGAACGGCTCGTCCCCCGAATGCAGAAATCCCACCAGATACGCCTTCAGCGGCTCTGGCGTCAGCGACGACTTGTCCTGTAGATTCTCCAGACCCATTCAGATTTGCTTATTTCAGATGGTCCGGCACATGGACATGGCGGACCATGTCGTCGTAGGTCTCGCGGTCGCGAATCAGCCAGGACTTGCCGTCCTTGACCAAGACTTCGGCGGGACGCAGACGACCATTGTATTGATAGCTCATCCCGAAGCCGTAGGCGCCGGCATTCTCGACAATCACCAAATCCCCCAGGGTGGTGTTTTCGGAGAGCGGTCGGTCATGCACCCAGAAGTCGGTGTTCTCGCAGAGCTGCCCGCACAGCCCGACGGGCTTGCGGTGGTCGCGCTCGCGGCCGTTCACATAGATGTGATGATAGGCCCCGTAGAGTGCGGGACGAGCCAGGACGTTCATTCCGATGTCCGTGCCGATGATGCGCTTGTAGGAGTCTTTGATGGTATGAACGGTGCCGATGATGTATCCGGCATCGCCCACAAAGTAGCGGGCAGGCTCCATCATCAGGCGCGGCGGCTTCATGCCGTATTCGGCGATCTTCTCCTTGAAGACCTTCGCCACCTTGGCGGCCGCGGCGTCGATGTCCAGCACGGCGTCCTCGTGGCGATAGGGAATGCCCAGTCCGCCACCCAAGTCAATGAATTCGAAGTCGATGTCCAGTTCCCGGCTGACCTTGCCGATGATGTCCATGATCAGCCCCGTGATGAAACCGAAATACTCTGGATTGCGGATGGAGGAGCCAGGCATCATGTGTGCGCCGAAGCGCTTGATGCCAGCGGCCTTTGCGGCACGATAGGCATCCAGGACCTGGTCGGGATGCACGCCGAACTTCGCATCGGGGCCAGCATTGCAGACAAAGGAGCCGACTTCGCACTCGCCGTAGCCGGGATTCACGCGGAAGGCCAGCAGCTCAGGAGTGCCGTATTGGAGGACGCGGGGGAGCAGGCTTGGATCGTCCAGGTTGAAGATCACACCAGATTCGAGGCCCTGGCGGATGTCGTCATCGGAGAGGAAATTTCCCGAGAACATCACGTCCTCGCCACCTAACCCAAGCTGCTTGGCCAGGAGGATTTCGTTCACCGAGGCCGCATCAATGCCGGCCCCCTCCTGACGGAGGATGTTCGCGATGGCGAGGTTGTTGTTTGCCTTGATGGCGTAGAAGAAACGGAAATCCGCATAGTATTTCTGGAAGGCCTTCAGCGCCCGGCGGAAGTTGTCCCGAATGCGGTCTTCTTCATAGACATACAGCGGGGTGCCGTAGGTCTGGGCGAGTTCGGTGGCGGCCACGCCACCAAAAAAGAACTGGTCGTTGCGGATTTCCATTGGAGTAAATCAACTCGCCCGCACGCAGACGAGAACCGGAGGATGAGGAATCATTGTTTTCGGGCGTGCGCAGCCGAACCTTTACGCGGGTATGACAGTCGGGGGTTCTCAGATTTGATGGGTGAAAAGACCGTCGCGGAGTTTAGGTTCAAACCAGGTGGATTTGGGCGGCATGATGCCATTGGCGTCCGCGACATCCATCAATTGCTCCAGGGAGGTCGGATACATCGAGAAGGCGACTGCCTCCCCTGCATTCACCCTGCGCTCAAGTTCTGCAGTTCCACGGATCCCGCCGACGAAGTCGATGCGCTTGTCAGTGCGGGGATTCTCGATGCCCAGGACTGGCTGCAGGACCTGGTTCTGCAACAGGCTGACATCCAGGGCCTCGATCGGATTCTCCTGATGGCGTTCGCGGAAACGCAATCCATACCATTTTCCATCCAGGAAGAACGAGACCTCTCCTGCCGCCTGGGGCACTGCCGGAGCGTTTTCCGTGACCTCGCCCACTTTCGCGACCTCTGCCAAGAATTGTTCCTTGGTCAGGCCATTGAGATCTTTGACCACGCGGTTGTAGGCCAGAATCTTCAGCTGGCTGGAGGGGAAGATGACCGCCAAGGTTCGCCCGGACTCTCCCGCGCCATGAAGTTGTTCGCAGGAACGCGCGGCGGCGGTGGCGCGGTGATGTCCGTCGGCAATGTAGAGAATCGGCACCGCTTCGAAGGCCTTTCGCACCTCCTCGGCATCCTTCGCATTGATGCGCCAGCCAGTATGACGGATGCCGTCGGCGGCCGTGAAATCAAAAATCGGCGTCTCTTCGGCACGGGTACGTTCCACAATGTGGTCCAACGCCGCGACATCGCGATATGCCAGGAAGACTGGCCCAGTCTGGGCTTTGGTCGTTAGGATGTGGCGTGTGCGATCGTCCTCTTTCTCCTGGCGAGTGCGTTCATGCTTGCGCACAATGCCCGCATTGTATTCGTCCACGGAGACGCAGCCGACGATGCCCGTCTGGCACCGTCCATCCATGACCAGGCTATAGACATAGTACGACGGCGCGGCATCTGGCTGAACGGCCGTCCCTAGCAGCTTCTGCCAATTGGCCGCCGCACGCTCATAGACCGTAGCATCGTAAGAGGAGACTTCGTCTGGCAATTCGATGTCAGAGAGCGTCACCCTCAAAAAGGAGAGCGGATTGCCCTCCGCCGTGGCGCGGGCCTCCGCACGGGTATAGACATCGTAGGGCAAAGAAGCGACTTGACTGGCCAGCTCGGGCTTCGGCAGACACGCACAAAATGGATAGACAGTAGCCATTTTATAGAGGTGAGAGGTGAGAAGAGGTTAAAGTTTAAAGGGCAAAGGTTAAAGTTCTGGACTCTAAGCCCGCCAGTCTGGTCTCTGGACTCTGGGGCCGCCAGAAAAGGCCAGAAGTGGTAAAGGTTTGGCAGCCGTGCGTCCTCGCACGGCCACTGCATTATGCGGTTATTGACGGTTCAACCATCGTTGCAAATCCGTGAGATGCTCCACCAACTGTTGGTAAATGGCGGCATGGGGCTCGGAAGGATTTTCCGGCAATGGCGGAAGCTCTTCCAGAAGGTCTTGCGGATTCCAGAATTCCAGTAGCGCTACGAATTCGCCCATTTCATCCAGAATCTGCGCCACTTGGCTTAACGACTGAGAATACCCGTCGTCCCAAGCGTCAAGATGGTTTCCCTGTTCCACTAGTTCACTGGCCAGGGCATCCAGCAGTTGGAGAAGGACCTGGTCCAGCACGCGTCGGCGTGCCTCGTCCAGCATTTCGCCGTCACTCCAGACGCGGTCAACCCGCAACTCTGGCAACACCGCCACTGGCAACGCCTGCGCCAAATCATCCACCACATTCTGACCAGCCGCCTGCAATGGACGGGACTCCTCCACGACAAACTCCCGCCGGAGGAACTCATTGACCTCCACTCGCCGTTCCGTCTGTCCCACCCGAATCGCCAGCGAAAGCCGCACATGCGCCGTGCGCTCAATGGTCCGCATGACAATCTCCTGGTCGTAAAGCTCCTGGACATATTGCGCACGCTGTCCATCCATCATCTCACGACGGGGTTCCGAGACGCATCGGAAGACTCGCGTGGTTGTGCGCTCTGGCTCGGAGGCACTTTCATAGGCCGCCAGCAGTCCATCCGCCAAGGCAATCTCCGGCGACTGCTCCTCATCCTCCGGCAGACCGCTCCGTATTTGGAGGAACTCTCCCAGCGGCGAGGCCTTGAAGAACTCATCCAGCCGCCGCTCGATGTCACGTTGCCACGCCAACCCGACTCCTGGCAATTCGGAAGAGAACTGCCGGACTCCCACGGTCTTGCAGTATTTTTGCTTCAGCAGCATCTCGCGGGCATGTGCGGCACGCTGGCGGGAAAGCGCCAAATCCTCCTGAGAAATCACCGTTTGTTCTTTTGCGGCGATAACTGGCAATTCTTGCAGAAGCAAATCCACCGCCACCACCAGGCCGAACCGGTTTTCAATTTCGTCCGCGCGCTGTTGCATAGCCAGCATGAATTGTCCTGCTTCGGACAACACACGGGTATGCAAATCGATGATTTCCATCGAGAGACTCCGCCCCAGATCCTTGGTGATTTCATCAAAATAACAATACAACGTGTCATCGTAGCAAGGCGTAAAAAACAGCTGCTTACGAAATCTGTCCAAGTCCTCCCACGCATCCCAATAGCACAACACGTTGCCAGCGGCAAGCACCCCGCGTATATACGAAGTGACACTCTGCAGCCGCTGCTGTCGGAAGATTTCCACCTGCGTATGGATCACCTCGGCATTCTGCCCCAACGCCTCCGCAAAGCGGGAGTCCTTGCGCCAGGCGAGCAAGTCTTTGGAAATTCTCTCCTCGCCATCTTGCCACTCCGTCAATGGCAATTCGCTCACCGCCTGAAGTTCACGGGCCACGATCAGCTGCGGGGCCTGCCGGCGCATCGCCTCTATCCGTGGACGAGTCGTGTAGTCGCCAAGCACCTCTGGTGTGGCATCCGCCACCAGCGTCGTCAGCGATGACTCCAGCAACTCCATCGCCGCCAGTCCCTGCCCGGATTGCATATATGTCGTGGCGGTCGCCTCGGCTTCCAGCAAAGCGCGTTTGGCACGCACCGAATCGTGAAGACTCTGCATGAAGGAAAGCTGTCCCGCCGTGTCATCCGACTGCAACGCCAAGGCATCGTGTCCCGCCTTGAACCACGAACGGAATCGTTTCAATTGCGAGGCGTCATTGCGTTTCTGCAAATACGCCTCAATTTCGGCCGTTGGGACGACCACCGCGCGTTTGGAAGTCAGGAATTCCTCGACTTCCGCAAACATCGTGTCCAGCGCGTCCCAGTCCGTCCGACCGGCCAAGGCATTTTCCTTCCAGACCACACGGCCTGCCCCATCAATGTCAAAGACTTCGGAATACTTTTCGCGCAACGGCTTCGCCTGCGCCACTCGCAATTCCTCCAACAGACGCTGGCGGGCGTTTTTCGCCACCGCCAACGTCGCGGCCGCCCATCGCGCGGCGTCTTCGCCCTCCTGGTCGATATAGCAGACCAGCAACGCATACTGCGCGGCTGTTGACAATTCCGAAGGAAAGTCAATACGGCCCGCCGTGCCCACTTCGCCACTGACAAAGCCAGGCGGAGCAGGCACGCTATGGCAACCCCACAGAATCAGCAGGGAAAGCAACAGCAGATTGAGCAGTTTACTCTTCACTTGGTTGCTTTTTCCCCAGTTTCTTCACATGATACTCGTGGTCACGCTTGGAAACCACCTCGACATTGAAGACAATGGTCTTTTTGGGATTGCCTTCAGGAGTGCCGACGGCCTCGATCTTATCCAGCACTTCCAAACCTTCAATCACTTTTCCAAAGACGGTGTGGTGTCCATCCAGCCAGGAGGTCGGGGCAAAGGTGATGAAGAATTGGCTGCCGTTGGTTTTGGGGCCAGAATTTGCCATGGAGAGGATGCCGCGCTCCGTGTGTTTGAGCTTCGGGCTGAATTCATCATCGAAACGATACCCCGGTCCTCCTGTTCCAGGGCTGCCCATCTCGTTGTTTTCGTATTTGGAGTTCGGGCATCCGCCTTGCGCCATGAAACCAGGAATCACCCGATGAAAGTTCATGCCGACATAAAATTCCTTTTCCGCCAGTTCAATGAAATTCGCGACGGTGTTCGGGCATTCATCTTCATAGAGTTCAACCAGCATATCGCCGACGCTGGTGGTGATACGCACCACGGGGTTCGGCTCCTTTGGAGCCTCCGACACCGCTGGTTCGGCATTCGGGGCGACAGCTGGCTCGTCGGCGCACACCGCCAACAGCACGCAGGCCATCATCGCAAAGCAGATTCTCAATTTCATGTTTTCTCTCCGTGAGTTAAGTAGAACTTTAGATTTTAGATTTTAGATTTTAAATTTTAAACTTCAATTGTCCGCAGGCCGCCAAGATGCCCTGTCCGTGGCTGATGCGCAAAGTTGCCTGAACGCCAGACTGTTCCAAGAAGGCCAACGCCTCATGGCAACGTCGCAAGCTCGGAGACTTGCAGTTGCTCGCATTCGAATTGCAGGGAATCAGATTGACCTTCGCATGAAGACGACGCGCAATGGCCGCGAGGCGCTCCAGCGTGGAACGGGAGTCATTGCGACCATCAATCAACGCATATTCCAGCGTAAGCATCCGATTGGTGAGTTCACGATGGTATTCACATGCGGCGAAGATCTCCTCCAGGGGGTAGCGGTGCTCGGTGGGAATGATGCGGGCACGCTCCTCGTCATTGACCGCATGGAGCGAGAGGGCAAGATTCCAAGGACGGCGCAATTCCGCCAAAGCACGGATGCCTGGCACGATGCCACTGGTGGAGATGGTCACATGGCGATTGCCCAAGTCAATGGTCTCAGGACTGCCCAGTTCGTCCAGGGCCGACACCAGAGCGTCCAGATTCATCAGGGGTTCGCCCATGCCCATCACGACCACATTGTCCACCCGCCTGCCCAGTTCCCGACAGGCCAGCATCACCTGGTCGATGATTTCGGCCTTGGTGAGGTCACGCACCAGCCCGTAGCGTCCGCTGGCACAGAAGACACATCTCACCGCGCAACCCACCTGGGTGGAGACGCAGACCGTGGTTCGATGGGGCACGCGGATGAGCACGGTCTCGATGGTATTGCCATCCAAGAGTTCGGAGAGCCACTTGACCGTGCCGTCGTTGGGGTCCTCAAGCCTTTGCACGACCTTCAGCGCAAATGGCGCGACCGTCTCGGCGAGTTTCTCCCGCAGGGTGGCGGGGAGATTCGTCATCTCGTCGTAGGTGGCGGCGAAGCGTGGTCCGTAGAGCCACGTTCGCAACTGTTTGACACGAAAGGCAGGCTGCCCCCAGCTTTTCAGGAGCGAGAACAGTTCTTCGTTGGGGATGTCCTTGAGACTTTTCATCACAGCGGAAGTTCCTGCTCCAGCAATTCCACAAAGGGATGCTCGTTGTAATTCACCGCGTTCATGATGACCGTATTTCGGAGACATTCACGTAGAAGTTCCGGAAGATTCAACTTCGCCTCGTCGGCCAGCACTGCGTCCAAATGCGCGTTGGTGGCGGGATTCTGCGGCGCAAAGACGGTGCAGGAGTCCGGAACCTTCTCCAGCGAGAGCCCGAAGGTGCCGATGCGCTCGGCGATTCCCATGATGTCCAGCTTGTCAAAAATCAACAGTGGGCGCAGGACGAGCATCGGGGTTGCTTGACTGATGACATCCAGATTCGCCAGCGTCTGGCTGGCCACCTGTCCGAGGTTGTCGCCGGTGACCAGCGCGGTGTCCTCGAAATACCGCGCCACTACCGTCGCCAGACGCATCATGCAACGCCGGTAGAGCACGGTGCGGTGACGTTCCTCGCAGGCGTCCCGGATGG
>JAFYIW010000325.1 GCA_017538465.1 Victivallales bacterium | reverse complement strand
TGTAGTTTGTATTAATGTTAAAAATTCTTTTTTCACGCGAACCATGTAAATAAAGGAACTAAGATGAGAATACGAACTTTAAGTTTAGTTGTTTCATTTGGATATGTGCTAATTGTTCTGTTTTTTTGCAAGAGACAATTGTTTGAGTTGGCTCAAAAGGCATTCATTAATGAATTAGGTGTTAGATATATATTTCATATGGGAACAGCTTATGGTATATTATTAGCATCATCAATTTGCCTGGCAGCTGTTTCTGTGAAATCCTTTGTCTCATATATCAGAGTTTCTCCTCGTAAGGGTGATTGATCTTCCTGATGGTCTCCATCAGCTCCCTGCGCCGTAGTTCTTCGTGTTTTCCATCAGTGCCTTCTGCGTCTTTACTGCTTTTTGTACCTTTCCTTCGCGCATGGAGCGATTCACCAGATAGGACTTATCGTCCTTAAAGAGCTTTTCCGAGGTCTGGTACCGTGGTAGATGTGGAAGAACCGCTCATATGTGTCCGCAGCGTAAAGCTTTGCCCTGATGATGGTGCCATACGCCTTGTACTCTCTTGTAGTGATTTTACATTCATTTTCGCACGGATAATGGTTATGTTTTCTTCGTTTTTTCCTAAATTGGACCGTGATAACGCATTTGAAATGTTTTATTTGTGCTTCATGACGCGAGCATGCGCGGGTGACGAAAAAAGCGGGCGCATGTAGTTCTATGAAACTTTCCTGAAAGGCATTTTTCAAAAATTGACAAAGTCCTTAAATGGCAATATTGAAAGATACAATACAATGCCGGACACGCCATCCGCGAGCATTCCTGACCATTCTATTCATGGTTTTCGCATTGCGGATTGCATCTGCCCAGCCGTTGTCCGTGTCGCCAGTTTCTTTTGACCTTGGGCGGTTCCCCGCTTGGAAGAGCCAGACACAGACATTCACCGTCAGGAACACCGGCGAGTCCGCAGTGAACTTGCTTCGCGTGCGTTCGTCGTGCAGCTGCCTGGCTGCGGACTTCCAGCCGTGCACATTGGAGGCGGGACAGGAGACCTCGCTGACGGTGACCATCCCCGCCAACTCCGTCTCAGGAAACTTCTCCAAGGCCGTCTTCCTAGAGACCGACGTACCAGGACAGGAGTTCCTGAAGCTGACCGTCACAGGCACGGCCATTCCTGCGGTGGAAGTCCGGCCGAGAAGCGAGGTCTATCTCGGACGGCTCCAGCCCGACGAAGAGCGAATCTGTATATTCCACCTCACCCCGGCCAACCCCGAAATGTCCCTCCGGCTGCTGCCCGCCGATGCGCCGGATTGCGCAAGCCAGTCGGAACTCGTGCAGGAAGACGACGGAACCTGGCGCCTGGAACTCCATGTCCAGCCCGACGCCTCGCGCCGCTTCGTCCTCGTCCAGCGTCAAATCGCCATCGACTGGCAGGAGGAGGCGTTCCCGCCATTGGAAATCAAAATCCGATACACGATAGGGGAGGACTGATTGTCCTTATCCAACCGTTGAACGCACGTCGAGGCGACTGCCTATTCATCCCTAGAGCGAATGCGTAGTTTGAAGAAGGATCCCAGGCGCCAAGTCGTCTCGGCGGGCTTTGAGGCAACTGGATTTCCCTCATCTTTATCCATATCGGCAGCCGCATCTTCTTCGGTCTGCTGATGAGTCCCGAACAGCGCCCCCAGCAGTAGCATGGTTGCCACGGTGAACGACCCGCCGTAGGAGAGCAACGGCAGCGGCAGACCGATGACCGGGACCAGGCGGATGGACATGCCGACGCCGACCAGAATATGCACGAAGAGCAAAGTCGAGCCGGAGGCGACCAGATTCAGGTCCATGGGGCAAGTCGCATTGGCTCCCCAATGCAGCAGCAGGCCAAGCAATAAACCATATAAAAACAATACCGGCAGCACCCCGAAGAGCAACCCGCCCTCCTCGGCGATCACGGCGAAGATGAAATCCGTGGGGGCCACGGTCCGCGGCAGAAAACCCAGTTTCTTCATGGTGCCGTTCAGGTAGCCCTTGCCGAACCATCCCCCGCCAGCCACCGTCATCAACGACTGTTGTTCATTCCAGTCGCCTTCGGGCGACAGAAAGGCCTGAAGCCGCCGCAGATGATAGCCGTGAAGGAAGCCACCTTCCCCAGCCTGGACTTGTCCTGGCACGGGAGGTTCCGACGGTCGCGACCGCAGTTGATAAATCATGTAGGCCGTTCCGAAAAGAATGATCAACGCGGCCAGCATTCCGAGTTTCCAAAGCCACCGCGGAAGCCAGCGAATCCCCGCCAGGACCAGCAAGCACGGCGCCAACGCGCCTGCATTGCCGTAGGAGGGTTCGCAAAGGATAAGCAGCACCGGCAGCCCGAAGCAGCACAGCCCCGCCACCAGCTCCTGCCACCGTTTCCGGAAGAGTTCGCCGGAGAAAATCAGCGAGCCGGCCAGAATCGTGAAGACCTTCGCGAATTCCGCCGGCTGCAATAGCAGCGGGCCGACAGTCAGCCAGCGCCTCGCGCCGCCGATTTCTTTTCCGAAAAGCAGCACCGCCACCAGCAGAAGCATGCTCAGCGCATAGCCGCTCCATACCAGAGTTCGCCACGGCAGGCGCCGATTGTCCAGCCGGGCCATTCCCCAGCACACTCCCGCGCCAAACGCCAGAAACACGCATTGGCGGTACCAGTTCGGGCGGATCGGATAGGCCGACCCCAAATACCCCGTGCTGAAGATATAGCCCACCCCTATCGCCGACAATGCCGCCAGCACGACGACCGCCAAAATGCGACTAGGAGAATGGAGATGCTTCAACCGGGCCATGGTAAAAATGCTGCAAAGTTATGAATTTCTCCTTCAATATAGCCGCATTTCCTTGAGTTTCGCAGAATTTCCATTATATTATGTCCCGTTCCTTAGGACCTGCGGCGCGAAAGCGCGGGAGTTCCTGCAAATCCTCAGATCGAAATGCGGGTCTGTGCTGGCCCGCTTTTTTTTTGCAAGGTGGCAAGCCAACTACTGTAAAGGAGACGCCAGACCATGAGTTCAGACATGATGCAGATGGTGGAATACCTGTCCAAATCCCGCGGAATCCCCACGGAGGACATCATTGAAGCCATGAAGAACTCCGTACGGGAGTCCGCCAAGAAATCCGCGATTCGGAGCTACCAGAACGTCGAGGTGAACTTCAACGAGAGGACTGGCAGCGTCACCTGTTTCGCGAAGCTCGCCGTCGTGGACCAGGTTCTCGACCCGCGTCTGGAAATCTCGGTGCAGATGGCACGCACGCAGATCCCCGGCGCCAAGAAGGGCGACGAAATCAGCTGGAAGATCGACCCCGCCCAGCTGGGACGAATCTCCGCCCAGAACGCCCAGCAGTACCTCAACAACGCGCTGATGGAGCTGGAAAAACGCCATGTCCTGACCCGCTTCCAAGGCCAGGAGGGGCAGCTCCTCACCGGAACCGTCAGCCGCGTGGACCGCAACGGCGTTTACATCAGCTTCGACAAGGCGGAGGGCCTGATGCCACACAAGGAGTGCATCCCCGGCGAGAAATTCGACGTCAACGACCCCGTCACCGTGCTGCTGAAGGCCCTCAACCGCGACAAGCCGGGACCGTGTCTGCAGGTCACGCGCACCAGCCCGCTCTTCGTCCAGCGGCTCTTTGAGCGTGAGGTCAGCGAGATTTCGGACGGCACGGTCGTCATCAAGGGCATCGCCCGCGAGCCCGGCTACCGCACCAAGATCGCGGTCAGTACGGACGAGGCGAAGGTGGACCCCATCGGCGCCTGCGTGGGCAAGCGCGGCATGCGGGTGCGCACCATCATCAGCGAGCTGGGCGGCATGGAGAAGGTGGACATCATCAAATGGGATCCCGACCTCAAGGTTTACGTCGCCAACGCCCTCAAGCCCGCCGAACTGGCGCAGGTCGAAATCGACGAGAAGAACAACCAGCTCAATGTCAAGGTGACGGACGAGATGTTCTCGCTGTCCATCGGCAAGAAAGGCCAGAACTCCCGCCTCGCCGCCCGCCTGCTGGGCTGGAACATCAACATCGACAAGTATGTGCCTGCGGCAGGCCCGCGCGAACTGACCATGCAGGAGCAGATCCAGCAGGCCGTCGAGCTCTTTGAGCAGACGCTGGGCGTGGACGAGGCGCTCGCGCAGGCGCTGGTCGGCAGTGGATACCACTCGGTGGACGGACTGCGGGAGGCCACTCTGGAGGACCTTCAGGACGTGGAGGGAATCACGCCCGAAGTGGCCGAGCGCATCTTCCGCTTCACGCATCAGTAGTAGCGGACGCCGCATCGTCGTTTCACGTCCCGTGGCGGAGGTCACCAGATACCGCATTTCACAGCAGGAGGCAACATGAGCGAAAAGAAACGAGTTTACGAATTGGCGAATGAACTGGGAATGGCGGCGAAGGACGTACTGGCAATCCTGATCAAGGAGGGCTATGACGTCAAGACCACCTCCAGCAGCCTGCTGAAAAGTGATGCCGACCTGGTTTTCAGCCAAATCATGGCCGACACCAAGAAGAAGGAGGCTGAAGCCAAGGCCGTCAAGAAGGCCGCCGCCGCGCCGCCTCCTGCCCCTGTTGCCCCGGCAGACGGCGAGGCGAGCGAGGACAGCGATGAAATCCACCTCAAGTCTCCGGTGACGGTGCGGGATTTGGCGCAGGCGCTCGACCTCAAGCCCAACGCGGTGATTGTGCAATTGATGGGGCTGAACATCTTCGCGGCCATCAACCAGGTGCTCGAACTCGACATCGTCGAGAAGATCTGCGCCAAGAACGGCAAGCGCTTCGTTCAGGAGCGCCGCGAGAAGAGCAACCACCCCGTCTTCGAACGCAAGGCCTCGGCGGTCGCGGCGGCGGAGGCCAAGCGCCAGGGTCGGCCGGCGCGCAAGGTCGGCCGCCCGCCCGTGGTCGTCTTCATGGGGCATGTTGACCACGGCAAGACCACGTTGCAGGACTATATCCGCAAGACCAAGGTCGCGGCCGGCGAGGCGGGTGGCATCACCCAGGCCATCGGCGCCTCCGTCGCCCAGTATGGCGACCAGACCATCACCTTCCTGGACACTCCCGGCCACGCCGCCTTCACCGCCATGCGCGCCCGCGGCGCCAACGCCACGGACATCGCGGTGCTCGTGATCGCGGCCACGGAAGGCATCATGCCCCAGACGGTCGAGGCCATCCACCACGCCCAGGCCGCCAAGGTGCCAATCATCGTCGCCGTCACCAAGATCGATCTGCCGGGCGCCGACACGGACAAGGTGCGTCGCCAGCTTCAGGAGAATGGCATCCAGCCGGAAGACTGGGGCGGCAACACCGCCGTCATTCCCTGCTCGGGCATCACCGGCGAGGGCGTGGACGACCTGCTGGAGCGAATTCTTCTGGAGGCCGAGATGCTGGAACTGGCCGCCGACCCCGACGCGCCCTTCGAGGGGCTGGTCATCGAGGCCCAGATGGAGTCCGGCATGGGCCCCACGGCGAACATCCTCGTGCGCAACGGCACGCTCCGCATCGGTGACTGGTTCTCCTGCGGCGCCACCTACGGCAAGGCCAAGGCAATCCTGGACACCCACGGCAAGCGTCTGGCCAAAGCCACCGCCTCCACGCCCGTCAAGATCATGGGCTACAATGGCGTGCCCGAGGCGGGCGAGACCGTCGTCTGGCAGCCGGACGAGAAGGCCGCCAAGGCCGTCGCGGACGAGGAGCTGGCCAAGCGCCGCGCCGAGGAGCTGGCGCCCAAGCGCGCCGCCCTCACTCTGGAGGACATCAACCAGCTCTTCAAGAACGAGGCCGCCACCGCGAGCCTCCCGGAGCTGAACCTCATCCTCAAGACCGACGTGCGCGGTTCCCTGGAGGCCATTGGCGAGTCCATCAACGGCATCAAGTCCCAGAAGATCACCTGCAAGGTCATCCACTCCGGAGTCGGGGAAATCACCGAGAACGACGTGATTCTGGCGGCGGCCTCCAAGGCGATCATCATCGGCTTCCACGTGCGCGCCATGCCCGGCATCAACAAAATCGCCAAGAACAAGGGCGTGGAAATCCGTCTCTACTCCATCATCTACGAATTGCTGGACGACCTGCGCGACGCCATGCGCGGACGCCTCACTCCCGAGACCAAGGAGGTCCTGCTCGGCGAAGCCGAAATCATGCAGGTCTTCAACATCACCAAGGCCGGCAAAATCTGCGGCTGCCGCGTGAATTCCGGCTCCGTGCGCGTGAACCTCAAGGCGAAGGTCTATCGCCAGAAGGAGCTCATCTACTCCGGACTGGTCGCCTCCCTCAAGCACTTCAAGGAGGATGTCAAGGAGATGAAGGCAGGGCAGGAATGCGGCATCAAGCTCGACAACTTCGAGGACTTCGAGGTCGGCGACCGCATCTCCGTCTTCCAGACCCAGCAGATCGCCCCGGAATTGTAAGACCTGCGGGACCTGGGCCCCGAGGCCTGAACTTTTACCTTTTCCCTCTAAACTTTAAACTCCTCCAACCTTGGCTTCCGACCGCATCACCAAATTAAACGCGCAGTTGCAACGGGAACTCGGGCTCCTCTGCGAAAACCACATCCGTCCTGCCTTGCCGGGTGTCCTGGTCACCATCACGGGCGTGGAACTCGCGCCGAACCTGCGCAACGCGAATGTCTTCGTGAGCGTCTATGGTCCCGGTGGCAGTGAAAAGCGCGTGCTGGAACTCATGAAGAGACAGCGGCACTTGCTGCAGGCCGGTTTGGCCCAGAAGGTCGTCATGAAGTACACGCCCGTCCTGAACTTCAAATTGGACGGCACTGCCGCGCGTGCCGACCGCGTGATGAACATCCTGAAGGAACTCAATCTTCCGGACGAGGCGCCCGAGACGTCTCCAACTCCAGAAAACTGACGCTTTTTTGCCGCCGCGCGCTTGAAAATCCCATTGCGCAAATTATGGTACCGCATATGTCCTTCTCATAAGAACGGACAACAATAGACCATTTCAGTGGTAGGTTACCCAAGTGGCCAACGGGGGCAGACTGTAAATCTGCTAGCTTTGCTTTCCCTAGTTCGAATCTAGGACCTACCACCACTTTACAAATCAGGGAGTCAAACGACTCCCTTTTTTGTTTGCAATTTACCTCCCACGCATTCTGCCGAATATCGGTTATAGTATCAAAAATCAACCACTTTTGACATTCCCCCAGCAATTCATCCAGCGATGCATCTGCCAGCCAACATCCGCCATCGCAAGCCGAGCCTACGCCAATTGACCTCCAGCACCGGCCGACGCTGGGCCATTCGCCGACAAGTGCTGCTCTGGCTGCTCGGCCAGCGTCCGAAGCCCACTGGCTACTCCTGCGAAGTCGCCACCGCCCTTCAGCACGACCAGGCCGACGTCGCCGCCTTCTGGAGCGCTCCACGCACCATCGGGGGACGCCGTCAGCTTGAGCCGACTCGCACCGTCGCCGTCATCGTGGCCTTGACGCGCGAGGAGTGCTACGCCTCCGGCATCAACCCCGAGGCATTGCAGAATGAACTCCGCTACACCCGTCGCCAGTTGCTTCGGCTACAGGAGTCCATCCGCCGGGAAGAACCCAGTCTGCGGGATGACGGGATGCTCTTCGAGGAATACGCCGAATGGCATTACGAGAAATCCCGGAACCCCGAATACCAGTCGCTTCTGCAGCACTGCCATAAGCTGGAGGAGCAGCTCTACCACGGCACCCGCATGGAGCGCATGTCCCGCAACATCGTCGCGGACGAGTGCTACCTGGCGGTCCCCGAGGGGGTGCTGCTGCGGGACGAGATTCTGCCGGGCTGGGGGCTCCTGGTCATTCCTCCCGAAGGCGAATACGGATTTGGCAAGGCAATCGTCGAGCAGCATGCGACACCCCGCGCGTGCCCGTTGGCCACGCGACTGCATCTGGTGCAGAACATCGCCATGACCTCCAGCGACAGCGTGGACGCGGTGCTGCGTCTGCGCAAAAGATGAGCTCCTCTCCCAAGGAACGGAAAAAGGCCACCGCGAACGGGTGGCCTTTCCAATGGGCAATGGACTGAATTGACCTGGCGGAGCTTCAGCGAAGGCGTTTGTTGACTGAATCCGCCTCGCCGGTGGCCTGCAGATAGAAGGGACATTTCTTGGGATTGTCACAGCAGCAGCGGTAGGCCATGTTGACATCCACATACTTGTAGGGCATGGTACGGCCGTCGCGCTGCGCGACCCGCATGCCGAAACTCTTGACCGCGCCGCAATCGCCGGCGATGCCGTCATATTCGGGAATCAGGTTGCCGTCGGGTCCGACCACGGTGGTCATGATGCGCTTCCAGCCGAAATTCGGCGCATACTGGCACACCGAATGCGCCCGCAGCTGCAGCGCCAGATCCGTGTTGTTGAGTCCCTGCGCCCAATCTGGAATCGGCACCTTGCGCGCCTCGTCATACACGTTCTTGTTGCGGCGGAGCTGAGTCGTCCCGTTGCCATTCTGCATGTAATCCGTTCCGAGGGGCTTGGTGTCTCCCGAGCGGCGATGGAATTTTGCGAGTAAATCAGAGATGAACGACATGGTATGAATCCTTGAATCGACCTTCGGCTTGCCGAAGACGAATGGTTAATATAACTATGCTCAAGTAATCTGCAATGCGTCATTGGGGCACTTCTTTGATGCCCCCCCGGCGGAAAATGTTCCAGATTTTCAGGAAATTTTGGCGGACGGCCCTGCTCGTCATCGTGATGGCGATGCCGTTGACCGCGCAAGAGCTGCGGGTCGCCCAGTTTGTCAGCGGCGCCACCGCCAGCCTGAGCCGCAACTATCCGACTGCGCTGCCCTCGCTTCTGGCGGCCGCCCGCGAAGCCACCGGACTGCCCTTTGCGGCCGAGCCGATTCTTCTGGCCACCTTCACTGACCCGCGTCTGCGCAGTTGCCCGTTTCTCTACATGAACTGGGACGACCGAAAGGACTGGGCAAATCTGCCGGACGCCGAAGCGGAGGCCCTCCGGCAATATCTGCGGGGCGGCGGACTGGCGATGGTCGATGCCGGCATCTCCGCCTCCTTTCTGCGAACGGTCCCCGGCCAATCCCAGCACCACAGCTTTGCGGAATGGGAGGCCCAGCCTGAAGTGCGCGACTTCTTCGCCCGGGTTCTTCCCGGCACGCCATTTACGCCCCTGCGCAGAGACGACCCATTGTTTCGCAACTGTTTTGAAGGGCTTCCGGACGCCACCCTGCTGCCGGAGACCGTCCGCGTCTATGCGCAGGAGGAGAAATGGCCCAGCGGGACCTATTCCGCCGTCGCCATCCGCCTCCAGGGGCGTCTGGCGGTTCTGTGCGTGCCGGTCATCGCCATGGGCTGGGGCCGCAGCGTGCGGGGTTGGGAGACCACCATTCGCTTCCGCGCTCTTGAAGGCACGACCGGGCTAGGAGAAATGCTGGAGACCGCGCCATATTCGGGGCCGCGCTTTGAAGTCACCCGGGAGGATGGCGGCAAGGACGCCGTCTATTGCCAAGGCGATGCCCTGCCCGCCTGGGCGCAGGACCCCGCCGGCGCCTGGCGGGTATTCCGCTATTATGACTCGCGGCAAATCAGCGACTTCACGCATGTCTTTTACACTCGGTTAGGCATCAACATATTGGTAACGGCCTTGCTCGGCGACTGAGGCGGCTACAACCGAATTGGCGAAAGCAAGTTGATAATTTGTTTTGACGGATTATATTACAGGCTGTTTCCTTACTCATTCACGCGGTTTCGCGTAAATCTTTGCCTGATAAAATTCACCTTCACCTCACCAATTAAGGAGAACAAGCATGTCTATCTATACCATCATCCCCATGGTCATCGGCATCGTGGCGGCATTGTTTGGCATGAGCAAGCAGAAGCAGGGTGCGCCTTGGGGGCAGTTGGTTGCCATTGTCGGTGCAGTCCTGGCCATCGGCGCTGCCTTGTTTAACACCACAAAGCATTTTACGGGAAGCGACAATGATGAAATCAAAGACCGTGAGCAGCGTTACAGCTTCGTCCAGGGGAAAATCCTGGGCGAGGCCGTCAAGAAGGCCGCTCCGGACGCCAAGAAGGTCGTCGTGCTGGTGGAATGGTCGTATCTCTACGAGGCCAACGGCCAGCCGGTGTCCAGCCCGCCTCAGAATTTCATGCTGGACGGTCTGAAGGCTGGCATCGGCAACGTGGAGTATGTCATTGTCTGCAAGGAAATCCCGAAAACCAAGACCCCGACGATGAAGGGGCCTGACGGGCAGGAAATGGAGATGCCTGTCATGGTGGACATGCAAATGTCCAAGGCAGACTGGCAAAAAATCCTCAAGGACAAGAACATCAAGGGCGCCGATGTCTTCGTCGCCCTCACCATGCTCCCCGTGGACCTGAATCTCAAGGAGATTCTGATGTCGCTCAAGCCGCTGGTGGGCAAGGTCGCCCTCGTCAACCCCCAATGTGACGACGAGACCTTCAAGGTCTGCTTTGCGGATGGCGGGAAGAATGTGGCCGAGCTCATCGCGGCGGTGCTCACCAAGAACGCCGCCAACTACGAGGAGAATCCGCCCCGGGACGACCAGAAGGCCTTCGACGTGCGCTATGTCCTCGCGACTCAGCAGGACTACGAGAAACAGCTGGAAGAGGCCAGAAAAGAAGGAAAGAAATAATTTGCCGCGCAGCCGCTGATTTTCGGCCGACGGAATTCGTCAGAAGCCCGTCGGCCGTTTTTGTTTTTGTGCACAGCCATGATTCACGACACTTTAGCGAATTTTGCGCAATACCGTGCGCTCCATCCGCGCTTCGCCGCCATTGTCCCGTGGCTTGAGCAGACGGCCTTGACGACCCTGCCCCTGGGACGCCATGAGATTCTTCCCGATGGCGAGGCGTTTGCGAATGTCCAGGAGATTGCCCCCCGGCGGGAGGAGGAGATTCCCGCCGAGGTCCACCGCAAATACATCGACATCCAAATCCCCCTCTCCGGACCAGAACGCATGGGCTGGCAACCTTTGGCGAATTTCCCCTCCGAAACGGAATTCTCCGAGGAGAAAGACATCGCGCTGGCTTCGTCGCCTGCCTCGGACTGGGTTACCGTGAATCCCGGCGAATTCGTGGTCTTCCTTCCCACGGATGTTCACACGCCCGGACTGGTCACTGCCGCCCACCGCAAAATGATTGTCAAGGTCTTGCGATAGTTCCGTGCATTTTCTTCTGAACATTGGAAACACGCGCACGGCCGTCCTGGACAATGCGCATCTGACGGAAAAGCCCCCGCCCATCCATTACTACGCCACCGAGCGGTTCGTGGAGGAGTGGCGCCCCCAGGGCGGCGACTGGTTTGCCACGGCGGCCTGCGTGGTGCCGGCAGTCCGTGAAGCCTTGGAGCATTCCTGGACAGGACGGATTTCCTTTGTGGACGCCGGCTCCTTCCCGGAAGTGGACTTCTCAGCCTACGGAAGCGGTTTGGGCGCCGACCGCATGGCCAATGCCGCGGCCGCGCATGCGCTTAACCGCTCCGGCGCCAGCCTCGTCATCGACTGCGGGACCGCCCTGAATACCGTCGCGGTGGACGCCGCCGGAAAATTCCGAGGCGGAGTCATTCTGCCAGGACGCCAAACCGCTCTAGCCGCCTTGGGCCGTCAGACCGCGCAACTTCCGGAATTCACCGCCACGGCGGCGGAAAAATCCATCAACCCCTTGGGACTTAGCACTGAAGAGGGCATTCGCAACGGAGTGGACTTCACGCTCTTGGCCGCTGTCGAGCGAATCATCCGGGAAACCCGGCATCGTCCCGGCTTTGCCCGATGCCGCGTCTGGCTGACCGGCGGAGACGCGCCCTTCTATCTGCAGAACCTCCCCCGATCTCTCGCCGCCGCCGAGGCGCCGCTGCCATTGACGCTCATGGGAGTCGCCTTGGCCCACTGCAACGGCAACGCGACGCCGCAGTGATGGCAGTCCCCCCGTCGCCGGAAGTGGCAATTTGCCTCTTGGAGAAGTAGCAATTTGCCCCTGAGATAGTATATTATGCGCTGATTTCAAAAGTACCTCTCTGATATTTTTGAAATTGACTCCCTGACGCACGATATCTTCGGCAGCCCATCCAAATGGCCTTCTGCTGTCTGCGCAACGCATGCCATCCTCCCCTTGCCAGCCTACTCCAGTCCGGGTCTATTTCCTAGGCTCTGGTTGCCTGGGCGTTCCCATCCTGGACGCCTTGGGCGCCGATTCCCGCGTGAAACTGGTCGGCATTGGCTCGCAGGAGGACAAGGAGGTCGGCCGCAAAAAGCAGGTGACCCCCACGGCGTTTGCCCAGCATGCCCTCAAGCAGGGCTACGACGTCGAGCGAATCCACTCGGTCAACACGCCGGAATTCCTGGAGCGCCTCCGCTCCCGACAGGTCGAGCTGGTGCTGGTGGTGGCGTTTGGACAACTCCTCAAGCGTGAACTTCTCGAACTGCCCTCCAACGGATGCCTGAATGTTCATGCCTCACTGCTGCCCAAGTATCGCGGCGCCTGCCCCATCAATGCCGCCATCCTCAATGGCGATGCCGTCACCGGAGTCACCTTCATGCGCATGGACGTCGGTCTAGACACCGGCCCCGTCTATCGGACTCAATCCCTCGAAATTCTCCCCGACGAAACCACCGGACAGCTCGAGAAGCGCCTGGGCGCGCTTGCCGCGCAGCACGCGGCCGAGGTCATCTGGCAAGTCGCCCGCGAGAATCTCCCTTGCCAGCCACAAGGCCCCGCCACCACTCCCAATGTCCGTAAAATCACCAAGAACGACGGACAGATTCCGTGGAACCTGGACGCGCGCCGCATCGTGAACATGGTGCGCGCCTATCAGCCATGGCCCAAGGCCTTCACCTTCATTCCCGCGCCCAATGGACGACGCCGGGTGCAGGTCACGCAGGCCGCCGCCGAACCGCATCGGCTTGGCAAAGAGGAAATCCCCGGAACGCTTCTGCCGGACCGCAAGATGCTCCGGGTGCTCTGCGGCGACGGGATTCTGCGGATTGAGAAGCTCACGCCCGAGGGGCGCACCGAGATGTCGGCCGAGGAGTTCCTGCGCGGCAATCCAGTCGATGCAAAGATCGTACTGGGCTGAGGCGTTCCCGGCATGCGGGAGACCTCGGCTGAACTCCGCCGGAAAAGAGAGCGCCTTGACGGCGCAGTCCTGCTTCCGGCTCCAACCAATTTCCCTTTCCCCATCCTCATGAAACAGATCCTCATCAACTCCGAGGAGCTCCAGGTGCGCGTCGCCGTCGTGGAAGACGGTCGCCTCCAGGACTTCTTCATGGAGCGCAACAACAAGGACCGCATCGTCGGCTCCATCTACAAGGGACGCATCAAGAACCTCGAGCCTTCTCTCCAGGCCGCATTTGTCGATATCGGCATTGGCAAGAACGCTTTCCTGCACTATTGGGACATGCTCCCCGCCACGCAGGAAATGCTGGAGGGAGACGGGGAAACCGACGATGACGACGACCTCGTCAAGCCGGGCGAAGAGCGGGAGGAGGCCAACTCGGCCAGCGACGGCGACACCTCCTACGACCCGCCTTCTCCGCCCGAGAACGTTCTGCGTTCCGACGAGGACGAGGACGAACGGATTGACGCGGAGGAGACGGCGCCGGCCGAGGCCGGCATGGAGGCCATGATGGCGGAGGAGACCGCCGCCACTTCCGAAACGGCGGAAGATGCCTCGCCCGCCGCCGAAAGCGTCCCTGAAACCATTTCATCCGAAGCCAGCCAGGATACGTCCCCCTCGACGGGGCTACCCAAAGAGGACAGTTCGCTGGCTTCCACTTTATTGCGCTCCAATGGGCAGGCGGGGCTGTTGTCGTTGTCCAAAAAGGACGAAGTGGCGGAGGATGGCGAAGCCATCGAGGCTTCCCTGCCTGAGAACCCGCCGCCTCGGCAGGAGCAGGACTCCTCGGGCAATGGCCAGAACCGCGGGCAGAATCGCCGCGCGAGAGAGCAGAACGGCGGTCCTCGTCCCGAAGGCACGGAAGGCGGGGGAGGACGGCATCGCCGGAGACGAGGCGGACGCGGACGCAATCATGGGAATTCCGGCGAGACGGCTTCGTCCCCCGTCGCCCTGCCGAACCAGGAGCCCGCGCAGCCCAGCGCGTTGCAGCGCTTCCTGAATGCGCTCTTCTTCTGGCGGAAGAAGCCAGCTCCGCCAGTGAACCCCGTAAATCCAGCGGTTCCCCTGGAAAGCAGCCAGAAGATTGTGCCGCTGACCTCCTCCCGGAGCGGCAAGGGCGGCAATGCGGTGCAGCCGCCCGCAAACCGCGGCGGACAGGGCGACAATGCCCAGCCCAGCCGCGGCCTCGTGCCCATCGCGCCTGGCGCCGCCAAGCCGGTCAAGGCTCCGCCGAAGCCGAAGAAGCCGGAAAAGAAAAAGCCGACCGTGGAGGACATCCCCAATCTCTTCCACGTGGATGACGAGATTCTGGTGCAGGTCACCAAAGGCCCCATCGGCACCAAAGGCGCTCGAGTGACCGCGAACCTCTCCATTCCGGGACGCTATCTGGTCCTGCTGCCCAACTGCTCCCATGTCGGCGTCTCCCGTCGCGTGGAGGACCACGAGGAGCGCGTGCGCCTCAAGCAGATGGTCAAGACACTGGAGAAGCCGGACAACATGGGGCTGATTTGCCGCACCGTCGGCGCCGGCCTCAAGAAGGAGCATTTCCAGCGCGATCTGGACATCCTGCTGGACGCCTGGAAGAAGGGCATGCAGACCGCGGACAAGCGCCGCGCGCCCGTCTGCGTCTATCAGGAGCCGGCTCTGGAGGAGCGCACGCTGCGCGACTGCCTCACGCAGGACATCGACGAGATTGTGGTGGACTCCCAGGAGGCCTACGACCGCGCCAAGGAGATGCTGGAGCGTTTTGACCGCATCAACGACGTCAAGCTCAAGCTCTACTCGAACCCCACCCCCATCTTCATCAAATACGGCATCAGCCAGCAGATCGAGAACATCTCGAACCGCAAGGTGATGCTGCCTTCGGGCGGCTATCTGTGCATTGACGAGACGGAGGCGCTCATCGCCATCGACGTGAACACGGGCAAGAACCGCAACGGCAAGAACCAGCCGGAGACGATTCTGGAGACCAACATGGAGGCGGTCAAGGAGATTGCGCGGCAACTGCGGCTGCGCAACATCGGAGGGCTGGTGGTGCTCGACTTGATTGACATGCGCTCGCGCAAGGACCAGATGGCGGTGTACCGCGCCTTCAAGCAATACACCTCCGAGGACCACGCGCGCATCAAAATCTACCCCATCTCCGGGCTGGGACTCCTCGAAATGAGCCGCCAGCGCGAAAGCGAGTCCCTGGAAAGCACCATCTACGAGGACTGTCCGTATTGCAAGGGCCGCGGCCTCATCAAGACCGCGACTTCCGTCTCCGTGGAGATTCAGCGGCGACTCAATGAGCTGCTAGCCCGCAAAAAGGACATCAAGTGCTTCGCCATCACCGTCCACCCGAAGATTCTGGCGCGGTTGCGTACGGCCGACCACAAGGTGATGAACGCCATGGCCGCCGAATACAATCGCCAGCTCACCTTCTCCGCCAATCCCGAACTCCACATCGAGGAATATCACATCACCGACAAGGAGACCGGGAAGGAGTTCTGAGAGGTGAGAGGTGAGAGGTGAGAGG
>JAFYIW010000324.1 GCA_017538465.1 Victivallales bacterium | reverse complement strand
CACGCCGACAAAAAAGACTGATGCGGGGAAGAGCTCCAGCATGATTTACAAGGGGAATCCCCCCAACAGTTGATGACATTGAACCTCTGCCAGCCCGGGGAATCCGGGCTGGCAAGCACCCAAAATCAGACGGCGGGGATTTTGCCGATGAACATGCGGGCGAAAACCATCACGAAGATGGCGATGGTCTCGACAATACCGAGCGCCAGCAGGTTGTTGGCAAAGCCCTGGTTGGTTTCGGCAAAGGAATCGCAGGCCCCGGCGGCGGCGCGTCCCTGGTAGGCGGCGGAACCGCCAATGCCCAGTCCACCAAGAATGCCGATGGCCAGTGCGGCCATCCAATATTTGGCGTCGATGCCGATAACCGCATTCATCAGCACCATGCCGTAAAAGGTCTGGGACATCGGCACGCCCGTCAAGATGGTCAATTGGAAAGGTGCGGGCTTGCCCTGCGCATAGCAGCGTTTCCAGCTCCCGATGGCGGATGCGGCGGAGAGTCCGCAGCCAATGACGGAACCTAGGGCGGCGAAGCCAAAGGAGGCGAAGGCACCTAGGCAGACCAATGCGCGTGCAGTGGATTCAATCATGGAAATTTACTCCTAAGTTGGTAAGAATGAAGAATGTAACAGAAACAAGAAATGGCTTACTGGAAGGGACGATAGGGCCGCCCGCTCCATTCCAGACCAATGTGTCCAGAGAATTCAAGGGTGTTGAGACGGATGCCGTGCACCAGCACGCCCATCACCGCCAAGGCGACATTCAGAATGTGTCCGACGGAAAGTGCCAGAATACCGACAGGGATAAGCCAGTGGTTGCCATGCCAGATGCCGGCTCCCATCGTATTGAAGGCCTTGGCGATTTCCAGGCTGGAGAGGCCGACCGCAAAAAGTCGGATGTAGCTCAACAAGTCGCCAAAGCTGTTGATGAAAGTGAATGGAGAATTGATGATCTCATTGATGGAGCGCCAATTGATGCCAAAGCACACAATCAGAGCCGTGCCAATGATATACAGCCACTTCGGAATGGTAAAATCTCCGAATGTGCCGTCAATGAGCATCCCTTTGATGGTGAAGTAATTTGCCCACAGGAACAGGGCCCAGCCAATATTCGTGAGCCGTTCACGCCAGCCCGTCGAGAGCTTGGCCCGCCAGAGGTGTGCCAACGCCATGTGCCCTGCCCCCAGGAAGAAACAGAAAAGCTGGATGTGCTCGTTGTTCTGGTCGTTCGTGAACCAAGGCAGCCCCGGAGCCTGAAGCCCGAACCAGTTGCCAGTCAAGGCCCCCCAGCCGACCACGGAGAGCGACATCAGAATCAGCAATTTCCCCGCTTCCGTCATTTTGGAGTCGCCCAGCTTTTTCGCCTTCTGGAAAAGCCATAGGCTCGCCGCCGTGAAGAGCATTCCATAGCCTGCGTCGCCAATCAGCATCCCGCAGAAGAGTGCCAGGAACACAAGCAGGGAGACGGAGACATCCACTTCCCGGTACCCGGGCACAATGCCAATGAAGTCCAGCACCACCTGCGCCATGCGGAATGCCTTGGGAATCACCAGCTTGGTTGGGACTTCCGCATCGTTCTCAGCGACCTCTGCATAGCGGATCGCCCACCCGTTGCGTCTGGCCAACGCGCGCAATTCGTCAAGCTGAGGTTCGGGAACATAGCCTTGCAGATAAACCAGGCGGCTGCCGGAGACGCCCATGCCGTCCCTGGTCTGCTCAAATCGTGCCTCCTGCTCCAGTCTTGCGACCTCCTGGCGCAGCAGCGCCAAATCCACTGCGGCGTGTTTCCGCAGCGCCTTCTTGCATTGTTCGCATTCATGACGCGCCTCATCGAGTTGCCGTCTCAGGACCGCCAGGTCATTCCCTTCCGGGAAATTCGCCCTGGGCAACGACAGCTCCGCCAACGCACGCCGGGAAACCAGCAGCGAATACAGCTGGCCATTCTGACGGTTCACCACGAACTCATGGATTGGCTCGCCATCCCCATCATCGTCCGTGGAAAACTGCGCCAGCCAGTCCTGCCCCTTGCGTGACGCAGAATGAATGACCAACGCGGCATGCCAGCCATGCTCCTCCAGACGCTGAAGCGCCTTTTCATCGAATTGCCCCCACGGCTCCAGACGGGAAACGGCCTGCTCCAATTGAGTGATTCTCGCCGTCAGGTGATGCAATCGTGACAAGGCGGCGCCGCATTCATGGGAACACTCCTTTCCATTTGCCATTGGAGCACCGGCCTGGCGTTCCGCCTCCGAGAGTTTGAGTCCTTCCAGATAAGTGAGCACCTGGCCGAGTTCGGACTGCTCCCTGCGCAATTCGTCCAAGGTCGTCGAATGCGGGTCCGTCGAAGGCACCACGTGGACGGAGCCGAGCCGACGCAGCTCGACAAGGGATTGCTCCTGGTCATCGGCCAGGCAGACAATCGTGACTTTTTTCATCCGTTCAATCATGGCGTTTCATTATCCCTGTGGTTGCCCGACGGCATCGCGGGTCTGGCATTTGGCCTTGGCAATCTTTGACCGGCCAACCGAATTGGTCTGCTGGTCGCCGATGTAGATGTTGATGCGCCGGATATTCTCCTGGGCGCCGGGAATCTTGACCTTCTCGAAGAGATTCACGCGCTGCGTTACGGTGCGCAATTCCTCCTCGATGCAGGAAAGCTGCTCCACCAGCAGTTGCCGCCGCAGCCGTGTCTCGGTCTGTTGGGCAATCAAATCGGCGGCGGTATCCTCCCAGACGGGGCTCACAAAGAGGTCGCGTTCCGGCACCTCGACCTTCAATCCGTCAAAGGCTGGCGTTTCGGCACCGGCGACGTTGACGGATTTGACACGCCATTCCGTGACCGTCAGCAATGGCGGCGCTTCGGGATTGAGCACAGCAAAGAGCGCCAAGTCGTCCTCATGCTCCGTCAGGATCCGCTCGTTTTCGGCATCCAGCTCCCGTAGCCTTTCACGGGCCTGGCGCACCTCCATCTGTAGCTGTTGCTTCTTGAGCTGCAGAGTCGGCAGATACCGTTCGAAGCGCTTCAGCGCGTCACGCTGGTTCTTCAGTTCGTTTTTGGTGAGTTTGATCTTCGCCATGGCGGGAAATATCCCGGAGTTCCCGTTCCGGGCACAGGACACTTATTTGGGCCAGAACTTCTTGACCAGGTCGGTCTTGACGCCGGTCTCCGCCGGTTCAAAGCACTCCGCGAGGATTTTCCAGCCCTGGTCAAGAGCGCCTTCCAGCGGAATATTCACCTGCAGGTCCATCATGTTCCGTTCGAAGAGGCGTCCGTATTTGAGCAGTTTCTGGTCCCAAGGGGACATGCGGAAGCCCATGGACTGCTTCTCCAGGGTGTCGCGATATTCGGAGTAGAGGCGAATCATCGTGTCCATCAGCGTCCGATGGTCTTCGCGCGTCTCCTTGTTCACATTCTGCTTCAGTCGCGACAGGGAGCCAAACGGCTCGATGTGGCCGCCGGAGAGATAGAACTGGCCTTCCGTGATGTAGCCCGTGTTGTCTGGCACGGGATGCGTCACGTCATCGCCAGGCATGGTGGTCACCGCCAGAATGGTGATGGAGCCGCCATTTTCGCCCTTGAACTGCACGGCCTTCTCGTAGCGGGAGGCCAACTGGCTGTAGAGGTCGCCTGGGTAGCCGCGGTTGGAGGGAATCTGCTCCATCGTGATGGCGATTTCCTTCATCGCGTCCGCGAAGTTGGTCATGTCGGTCAGGAGCACCAGCACGCGTTTGTGCTCCTCGACCGCGAAGAACTCCGCCGTGGCCAGCGCCAGATCCGGCACCAGCGTGCACTCCACCGTGGGGTCACTGGCGGTATGCACGAACATAACTGTGCGAGGCAGTGCGCCATGCTCGTCCAGCGTATTGCGGAAATAGAGATAATCATCGTATTTCAGGCTCATGCCGCCGAAGACGATGACATCCACCTCCGCCTGCATCGCAATGCGCGCCAGCAACTGGTTGTAGGGTTCGCCCGGAATCGAGAAGATCGGCAGTTTCTGGCTCTCGACCAAGGT
>JAFYIW010000323.1 GCA_017538465.1 Victivallales bacterium | reverse complement strand
GGTGAGAGGTGATTGGCCACTCCGTACTATAGTCCAAGACAGATGTTCTTTTTGTCCCCCCAAAAAAGGCATTGGCGTATTCACTCCTGCAAAGGCGCATTCAGTTTTCAACTTGCAGGCCATTGCTGTCCGGTTGGAATTTCTGCACGTAAACGCGCCTTTCCCTGCGAACAAGAATCTTTTCGCTGCTTCGCGGGAGACTTTTCCCGGAGAGTAGTGCTTGCAGACCGTCTTTCAAGAGGCAAATTCCTCTCCGCCGCCCATCAGAGCCCCTCCTCCGTATATTATATTATGGCATGTCGTTCTGGAGCCTCTGCTGCGTAATTCATTGCAGGGCGCAGGGCAAAAGTTCGGCGCCTCCGTCAAAGAATCTGAGGCAAAGGCGACAAGGATTTGAAATGAAACATTTTTTTGCGGTCAATCCATTCATCGGCAGCGGCATCACCGGCGAGGGCGACTTCCCCACGCCAGAGGCGCTTCTGGACCACCTGGACTACCTGGGCATCGACCGATGCCTGGTCTCCTCGCTGACGGCGCGGGACTATGCGCCCGCCTGCGGAAACCGCGAGCTGCTGGAGCTCCTTGCGCCCCACCGCGACCGTCTGCTGCCCTGTCTGATACTCACGCCTGCCGCATGCTTCGAGGATGGCGAAATCGACTTCTTCCGCCGGCAAATGGCTGCCGGGCACCGCGCAATCCGACTGTGCCCCCTTGAGATGGAGTTCCAGATGCGGGATGTCGAGCGGGCAATCTCCCTTTTGGCCGACCTGCGGCCTGTCCTCTTCTTCGACACGCCCTACAACAGCAACTACCTCGATATGCACGACGTGGCGGAGATCGCCGCCAAGTATCCCCAGGTCACCTTCGTGTGTACCCGACAGATGTGGGGACGCTTCCAGACCACCCTCGACCTGATGTGGCGCTGTCCGAACGTGATGCTGGACATCTCGTGGCTCCACATGAACGACACGATCGAGATGGTCATCCGCGACTTCGGCGAGGACCGCCTCGTCTTCGGCATCGGCGCGAAGGCACAGTATGGCGCCGCCATCGCCGCCCTGGCGCATGCACAAATCACCGATGCCCAGCGCGAGAAGATCGCCCATGGCAACCTGGAGCGCATCCTCGGCGTGGCCCCGCTGACCAAACGGCTCTGCCACGAGCCTGCGCTTCTGGAACAGAAACCCGTCTGGAGCCTCTTCCGCGAAGGGAAAAGCATCAAGGATGCGGTTCCCGGAGAAATCGTGGACATCCACGCCCACACCGGCTCCTTCACGCTGGGGTGGTGCATCCCGAACTACTCCGCGACACTGCCGGAGCAGTTCCGCCATTTCGTGGAATTCATGGACCGCCACGGCGTCAGCCGCATCATCGACGCCAACGCCCGTGCGCTCCTCGGCGACTCGGTGCGCTGGAACCGCGAGGCCGAAACATGCGCGGCTGCGCACCCTGGACGCTTCAGCGGCTGGCTCGCTTTCAATGTCCACTACGCCCATACCTTCTCCGAGGAAATCCTGGACGACTTCTTCAGCCGTGGATACTTCGCCGGAATCAAGCTGCTCCCCAGCTACCATTGGGTGCCCGTCTCCGACCCGCGCTACCGCATCGTCTGGGAATACGCCGACAAGCATCATCTGCCCGTCCTCTGCCATACCTGGGGCGACCGTTATGACGCACCGAAGTTCTTCCGCGACATCGTGCCAAAACACCCCAATATGCGCCTCATCATCGGACACTCTGGCGGCAGCGAGTTGCAGGATCGGCTGGATGCGGAGGAGCTGGTGCGCCAGTATCCCAACGTCTATCTGGACTCCTGCGCCATCTTCTGCTGTCCGCGCCCCTGGCAGGAGGCCATCCGCGAGTTCGGCAACACACGCTTCCTCTTTGGCTCGGATGCAGGCGGGCACAACGAGGCCTACGAGCTGGGAAATGTCCTCTCGCTGCCATTGCCCGACCAGGAGCTGCTGCCCATCCTCGGCGAAAATTGGCGGCGACTTCAGGCGGCGGTTGTATTTTAGTCATAACATATTTATATTAAACATGTTATGATTTTAAATTCGCGGCTGGGCGGAAGCTCCCCCATCCCGATCCCCAGGGAGTTGCAGACGTCCCTGGGTGTCATTGGCAATGGCGTCCTTCAGAAAATTCCGCGGCTTCTGCGGACGAATCGGCCGGCCGACCTGAGCGCCACGGAACCTGTCCTCGCCCGGGTGGCGAGGCGTCTGGAAAAACAGAGGACGGCCGTGCGTCACAGCAGGACGTATTTGCTCAGGAAGAGGATGGTAAGCACATACATCAGCGGGTTGATGTCCTTGCGCCGCGGGGAGAAGAAGTTCAGGATGGTCCAGGAGATGACGCCGGCGCAGATGCCCTCGGAGATGCTGTAGGCGAAGGGCATGATGAGGATGGTGAGGTAGGCGGGGATGGCGTCCAGATAGTTGTTGAAGTCGATTTTGGCGACGCCGGAAATCATGTAGAATCCCACGATGATGAGCGCCGGCGCGGTGGCGAAGGCCGGGATGGCCAGGAAGATCGGCGCGAAGAGCAGCGAGATGAAGAAGAGGAATGCGGTGGTGAGGGCAGTGAGACCGGTGCGGCCACCCTCGGCGACGCCGGAGGCGGACTCGACGAAGGTGGTGACGGTGGAGGTTCCGAAGATGGCGCCGATGGAGGTGGCGATGGAGTCGGAGAGAAGGGCGCCGCGGATGCGCGGCAACTTGCCGTCCTTGTCAAGCATGTTGGCCTTGGTGGAGACGCCGATGAGGGTGCCCATGGTGTCGAAGATGTCCACGAACATGAAGGCGAACATGATGATGATGAAGTTGAAGGATTTGACCAACGCCCATCCGGTGGTGCCGGAGTCCCTCAGGGTCCAGTCGGCGGGGCGGAAAAGCGCGCCGAAGAGCTGGGTGAACTGGCTGTAGGATTGCTTGAAGGTGTCCAGAGAGAATTTGGGAATCAGCGAGAAGCATTTGATTTCGGGATCCACGACATAGAGTCCGATCAGTTGCGCGATGATGCCCAGAATCCAGGTCAGCAGGATGCCGTAGAGGATGCTGCCGCGGATGCCCTTGTGCAGTCCCCAGGCGGTCACGATGGTGCCGATGATCGCCAGGATGGCGCAGATGCCTTCCCCATGGATGTTGGACTTGCCGAAGGACTGGAAGCCGACCAGCGTGGGCGCGTCCACGATGATGTGCGCGCTCTGCAGCGCGATGAAGGCGATGAAGAGGCCGATGCCGACGCTGACGGCGCTCTTCAGGGGCAACGGGATGCAGTTGAAGATGCTTTCACGCACTTTGGTGAGGGAAAGCGCCAGAAAAATCAGCCCTTCCACGAAGACGGCCAGCAGCGCGAATTGCCAGGAGTAGCCCATGCCCTGCACTACGGTGTAGGCGAAGTAGGCGTTGAGTCCCATGCCCGGCGCGAGCGCGAAAGGGTAGTTGGAGAAGAAGGCCATCAGGCAGGTGCCGACGAAGGCCGCCAGGGCGGTCGCGAAGAAGACGCCGCCGCTGGGCATTCCCGAAGCGCTCAGGATGTTCGGGTTGACCGCCAGAATGTACGCCATCGCCAGGAAGGTCGTCAGACCCGCCAGCATCTCGCGAGTCCGGGTGGTTCGATTTTCCTGCAGTTTGAAGAAGTCCTTCATAAAAGGTTAAAGGTTAGAGGTGGGAGGTGAGAGAAGTTGAAAGTTTAAAGGGAAAAGGTAAAAGTTAGGGAATTATATCGTTAACTTGCCATGAGGCATGATGGTCGCCGCAGCGAATGTCGAAGGGGCGGCACGTCAATGGGAAGTGCCCCGCAGGGAGAGTACCGACGGCGTCCCGCCGTCGGAAATGGCCGCGTGTCAAAAACACCTGCGCTGCTCGTCCCGCAG
>JAFYIW010000322.1 GCA_017538465.1 Victivallales bacterium | reverse complement strand
TGCTTCAACGATGTCGTGGAGCCGCCACACGGTCCGCGCTTCCAGCAGGTCTGCCAGTGGATCGGAGCAAGGCCGCAGGCCTCCGGCGAGTATCCCACGCTGGACCAGCTGGTTTTTGCGGATGACACAGACACCGCATCCGCCGAAGGGGCGGACACCGCCGCCGCCCGCATGGTGGTGAAGGTTCGCAAGCTCCTTTCGCTTTCGCAGAGCGCGAACCAGGCCGAAGCCGAGGCCGCATTGCTCAAGGCGCGTGAGCTCCAGGCGAAATACGCCGAGGAGCTGGCCAATGCCGAGGCGCAGGAGTGCGCGGCTGCCGAGGCGATGTACACCATCGGCGTCGGCCCCGCGCTCAAGCGCGTGAGTTTGGATGGTTGCCTGATTGGCAACATCCTCCAGGAATTCTTCCACGTGATCGTGGTGTGGGACTACCAGCCAAATCTGGAATGCTCTGGAGACACCCGCAAGCAGCTCATGCTTTCGGGCACTCGCAAGGATCTCCAGATTGCCTCGTATGTCTATGACTGCCTGACCTCCTACATGGAGCACGCGGTCTATGAACTGCCCGCGAATGTCCTGGGCCGTGTGCTGACCTCCAAACGCTCGTTGCTCTCTTTCAAGATCGGCGTGCTAACGGGCTTCCAGAATGCGATGCGCGAGCAGAACCAGCGTCCTGAAATGCGGGCGCTGGTGCAGTCGGACCGGAGTCGTCTGGAGGCCTATCGCAAATGGATTTATCCACGTTTGCGAACCACTGGCAGTCGTGTGTCCTCCACCGATGCCACCGCCCGCGCCGCCGGCGAGGCCGCCGGGCGGAAATTCACCCTGCGCCACGGATTGGACCATTCGGGGAAAATACCAAAACGACTGACCTGACTGCTCTGCCGCACGCGGCGGAGAACCAGGGATTCCTCATTCCTCTCGGTGCCGGAGGCACCAGTGCAAAACCTGCCATTCCTCATTCCCCATTCCTCATTCTAAATGTTTAGCCCCATTACGCAAAAACGACTCCAGCGCTTTCGTCGCCTGAAAAGGGCGTGGTGGTCTTTTTGTCTTCTAATGGTGCTGTATGTGCTGACTCTGGCGGGGGAGCTGGTCTGCAATTCCCGTCCGTTGGCAATGCGTTTTCGTGGCCGATGGTATTTTCCCGCCTTCTGCTTCTATCCCGAGGACGCCTTTGTCGGCAATGGTCTTCAGACCAGACCAGACTATCTGGCTTTGGAGCGGCAGGGCATTTTCCAGGATGCGTGGGTGCTGTGGGCGCCAGTACGCAATGACCCCTATCGGATTGTCTCACCGGAGGAACTGTCGCCTGAGCTTCGCGAACGCGTGCGGCTGAATCTCCAGCCACGGGTGGCGGGTGTGACCTTCTTGCCAGACGGAACCATCCAACAATCCAGCGGTTTTGAGTTGCTGGCGCCGGAGAAACCGGAGAGTCCGGAGAAACCGGAGAGTCCGGAGAAACCGGAGAGTCCGGAGAGTCCGGAGAATCTCCGTGATTTCTGGGTATTGCCGGATGATTTCGATGCGCAGTTGGCATCCCGCTGGCGTGGCGAGACTGCGGAAAGCCTCGCGATTCACCTGAGGCCACAGCCCAAAAGCGGCTGGCCGGCCGTGGAGTTGCGCTTCGCCGCGGCAAGCCACCGTCCCAATGGGCGCAAGACACTCCGTGCGAGGATATTCGAGGAGTTCACCGAGCAGACGCATACCGGGGATCTCCGCTGGGAGTTCGCACGGGCGGCGGAGCTGCCCCGGCGTTCGGCGAAGGAATACGAGGAATTGCCGTCGGACCTGAAAGCGAAAATCGCCTCCGCGCGCGAGACGGTCCGTGGGGGCGAGAACTTCCCGGTCGAGGAGATCCAGCTCGGCAGACGCACGTACCGGCTGGTGGTTGAGATGGAGGCCGCGCGGTATCCGTTCCGTCCCGTGAAAGGCCATTGGCTGGGCATTGACGACGCCGGTCGCGATGTCTTCGCCCGCATCTTCTATGGTCTGCGCATCGCCTTGAATTTCGGGATGATCCTGGTGCTTTTCAGCCTGGCGGGCGGGACCTTTGCGGGGATGCTCCAGGGCTATTGGGGCGGCAAAGTGGATATTCTGGGGCAACGCCTCATCGAAATCTGGAGCGCGTTGCCGTTTCTCTACGTGATGATTCTGATGGGCTCCATCTACGGCGCGGGTTTCCTGCTGCTGTTGGTCTGCTACGCGCTTTTCAACTGGATTGGCATCTCCTACTACATGCGGGCGGAGACATTGCGGCTGCGTCATCTGCCATACGTCGAGGCCGCCCAATGCCTGGGGCTCTCCGGCTGGCGCATCGCCTTCCGCCATATTCTCCCCAATGCGCTGGTGCCGCTGATCACCTTCTTCCCCTTCTCGCTGGTCGGCGCCATCGGGTCGCTCGCCGCCCTCGACTACCTCGGCTTCGGCCTGCCTCCGCCCACGCCCAGCCTCGGCGAGCTGCTCGCGCAGGCGCAGACGCAACGGGAGGCATGGTGGCTGGTGCTGTATCCCTCGCTGGCGCTCTTTATCGTGATGCTTCTCGGCGTCTTCATCGGCGAAGGCGTGCGCAACTCCTTTGATCCCCGTCGGCAACAGCGGCTGCAATAGGCGGTTCGCCTTATTTCTCGAAGTTGATTTCCTTCAGCAGACGGAGATTCTCGCGGTGGTAATTCTGGAGCGAGGTGATGAGTCTGTCTGGCAAAAGCAGACTGATTTCCTGGGCGCGTCCTTCCTCCATGCCCAAAAAGGCCTCGTGGACCTCCGCCAGAGTGATCTGAGCGGGTGGCCGCACGGGGATGTAGTCACGTTGGGTGGATGGGTCGTCATTGGAGGGCAATTGGATGATGAGGTTGGCGCGCACCAATATGTCCAGCGCGGCGGTGAGTTCATTCAAGGCGATGGCGTGAGTGGCGGCGTAGTGGATGGCATTCCAGGGGCCTTTTCCGGCGTCGAAGCTCCTGCAGATGGATTGCATGGCGGCAATGCCGAGGAGGTGGTTGGTGGCCGGATCAGGGGATGGGAGGTGTTTTGTCAAACGGGTCAGGCGAATATTCTGTGCCGCGTATGAGATTTCAGCGCCCAGCAGCACCACCACCCAGCTGGTGTAAAGCCAGGCCAGGAAAAAAGGCAGTGCCGCAAAACCTCCGTAGATGGCATTGAAGTTGGCCAGGCCGACCTGCCAGCGTATATACACATACAGAACGGCGAGCCAAATCAGTGATCCGAAGAATCCACCCAGCATTGCGGGAATGACCCGCACGCGGGTGTGCGGCATGAAAAGATACAGGAAGGTGAATCCCCCCCACAGAAAGAGATACATGAGCAGGTTGCCGAGGAGCTGACCAAGCATGATGATGACTGGCGAAGAAGTGTGAAGCTTTGCCGCCAGCTCTCCGGAATGCATATAAGTCGCCAGGGAGATGGCCAACAGAGAGACAATCGGGAAAAGCAGAAGCACGACCAGATATTGGCTGAACTGCTGCAGGAGATTGCGGCCTTTCTTCACGCACCAGATGGCGTTGAGGTTCTCTTCGAGCTTATGGATGGCAGAAAGCACCGAGAAGAGCAGCGCGGCGACGCCGACCAGCCCCAGCGCGGCGAAGTTGGTTTTTTCCACGTAGGTGAAAAGCGCGATCAACGCGGTCTGCATGGCCTCCGGCAGTTCGGCGGCATAGCTGATTCGCCGCGGCGTCGGGATTGCCTTCTCCTGAGAGTCTTTCTCCGCCGAAGGAGTTTCCTGCAGACCCGGTTCAGGGGCCATTCCCTCTTCTTCCGCCGGGTTCTGGACATTTGGGGGCGGCAGCTCCCCTGCTTCCGCTGTTGCCTGGTCCACGACGAGCATCACGCCTTCTCCCGCCGCGTCCGGTCCGGCAACGAGCACCATGCCTTCTCCCGCCGCGTCCGATCCGGCAACGAGCACCACCTCCTCTCCCGCCTTGGCCGGGTCAATGACGGCCACCACTTCTGCTTTCGCCGTTGCCTGGCCGTCCACGGCTGTGGAAGGAATGCTCGGGAGAGGGGCGGCGGTGTTTTCAGCGCCTTCGGTTACTGCCTGTTCTGCGGCGCCGTCAGGCTTTGCCGCCGTCTCTTCCGGCGGGTCTGATGGAATGATCTGGTAGGTGGACTCTTTGCGGTTGGCGCCATGGTCATCTTTTACAATTTTCACGATGCGTTTCAGGCCAATAGTCTCCATCAGTTTGTGCTGAAGCCCGATGCCTTTGCAAAAGGC
>JAFYIW010000321.1 GCA_017538465.1 Victivallales bacterium | reverse complement strand
TTTCCGAGGCTGTGGCATACTTCGTTGGCCAGGGTGAGGTAGGCCACGGAATCCCAGTCCACGTTGGGCGAGAAGTAGTGGTCGTAGCTGGTGAAGGCGTGGTTGAGGCCGTGGTCGAAGTAGAGCATGCTGGTCACGCCGTCGAAGCGGAACCCGTCAACGTGGAACTCCTCCAGCCAATATCGGCAGTTTGAGAGCAGGAATCGCAGGACCTGGGGGTTGCTGTAGTCGAAGCAATAGGAATCCCAGGCGGGATGGCTGCCCCGCGGACCAGCGTGGAAGAACTGCTTCAGCTGGCCGGAGAGGCGGGCCAGGCCCTCGGCCTCGTTGCGGACGCTGTGGGAATGCACCAGGTCCATGACCACGCGCAGACCGAGGCCGTGCGCGGCATCCACCAGCGCCTTGAACTCGTCTGGCGTGCCGAAGAGGTCGCATGGTGCGAAGTAGTTGGCGACGTGGTAGCCGAAGGAGGCGTAATAGGGGTGCTGGGCTATCGCCATGAACTGCACGCAGGTGTAGCCATCCTCGGCAATGCGCGGGAGGATCTTCTCCTGGAATTCGCGGTAGGTGCCCACGCGGGGCTCCTGCTGGGCGATGCCGACATGGCTTTCGTAGATGAACGGAAGCGGGGAGGGCGTGAAGCCGTCGTTCCGCCATTGATAGGGCTTCGGAGGCTCCCAGATGCGGGCGTTGAAGAGGGACGAGCCGTCGGGGCGGGTCTCGCGCACCACGCTGGTGGCGGCGCTGGGCAGGCGCCATCCGGATCCTCCTTGCCAGCTGACGAAGAGCTGGTAGGCCTGGCCGTGGGCCATCATGGATTCGGGGACCTCGACCTCCCAGTCGCCATTGCCGAGGGAATGCAGTTCAAACCAGGGCGAGGAAGTCCAGTGGTTGAATTCGCCCAATAGCATTGCGCCAGTGGCGTAGGGGAGCCATTCGCGGAAGCGCCAGGTTCCGCGGTCCGTGCGGTGCAGCCCGTAATAATGATGCCAGTCGGTGACTTCCAGCAGACTGGCATGCCCTCCCAGGAGCTCCCGGCGCCGCGCGGAGACGAATTTCTCGCGTCGGAGAAAGTCCTCCAGATAGGGCGTCAGATACGCGTCGTCCTGGAAAAGCTTGGGAAGGGGATTGGGCGAGGCAGAAGGCATCTTTTCATTCGCGGTCCTTGCCGCGATTCCCGGATGGGGGTGTGAACGCCAGTTGATGCGGTCAACCTTAATAATATAATCGGGCCAATTTCCGCGTCTCCTTTTGAAATCACCTCTTATATTAACAAAAATGCCATTCTCCTGGTCCAAGAGGAAACTGCAAAACTTCCGACCGAACGGCACTTCGCCGACGGGGCGAGGGTTTTGAGTCCCTCCCAAACTCCATCCTTCTCCATGCGAATCCAAATTCTAGGCACGGCGGCGGCCGAGGCATGTCCCGCCATCTTCTGCGACTGCGAGAACTGCCAAGAGATCCGCCGCAGGGGCGATGTGCGCGATGTGCGCCGTCGCGCATCCTACCTCATCGACGAGGACACGCTGGTGGACTTCGGCCCCGACGCCTTCTTCCAGGCCACCGCGTTCCAGATCGACCTCACGAAGATTCGGCGGATTCTCTTCACCCACGCGCATCTGGACCACCAGAACGCCACCGACCTGATGTGGCGCCACCGTGGCTACAGCCGCTGTTCCAAGCCCATCCGTCTGCTGGGCAGCCATTACACGCTGGGGATTCTCCTCAGCCGGCTCTCCGCCGAGGGCGAGTCGATCAGCTTTGCCGAGGTGCTGGCCGAGCCTGTCGAGCTGGCCTGCTATCAGGAGGCCACGGACGGCGATTTGGGCATCCTGCCGCTGGAGGCCGACCACGCGCCTGGCAAGGCCCCGATGCTCTACCTCATCTCCCGCGGCGGCAAGACGCTGCTGGTCGGCAACGACACGGGCTACTTCCTCCCGAAGGTCTGGGAACATCTTGCAGGCAAGCACATCGACGCGGCACTCCTGGACTGCACCTCCAGTCTGCACTACGCCAATCAGGAGCGCGGCCACATGGGGGCGAACACGGTGGTGAAAGTCGCGGAGCGACTGCGCGAGATGGGCTGCGCGGACGACTCTTCGCGCCTTGTCGCCACGCACTTCAGCCACAACGGCGGAAGCATCCACACCGACCTGGAGGCTTTCTTCGCGCCGCACCGCATCGAGGTCGCCTACGACGGCCTCGCCCTGGAGGTCTGAGCCGTGTCCCTGCGCGTCAAAATCCTCGGCTCCGGCACCGCCAACGGCTTTCCCAGTCCCTTCTGCGACTGCGAGACCTGCCGTGCGGCCCGCGCCTCGAAGGACCCGCGCGACCTGCGGCGACGCACCTCCTATCTCATTGACGACGACACCATCGTGGACTTCGGGCCAGACGCCTACTGGCAGTCCGTCACCTACGGCGTGGAGCTGCACCGCCTGAAGCGCATCCTCTGCACGCACCGTCACGGCGACCACATCAACCCCGAACTCCTGTGCTACCGCCGCGCCGGATGGGCGATGAACCACTTGCGCCTGAAGCTCTTCGCGAGCCAGCCCACGCT
>JAFYIW010000320.1 GCA_017538465.1 Victivallales bacterium | reverse complement strand
TAGCGTTCTAACCAACTGAACTATGCGCGCGATTGCGAAAACTCGCCTAATATAGCCGTTTGTGAAGGATTTTCAAATTATCCAAACGGTCAAGGCACGGCTCGCGCACTCCCGGGCCTAGCGGAAGTCCTTTGCGCGGGCGGGGAGTCCGGCGTACTCGCAGTAGCGGTCGTAGAGGCAGCCCGCCGAGGGATACATGCTGTGGGGACTCATGAAGTGCGAGAACTCGAAGGTGAGCGCGTCGGTCATGCCGGCGGCCTCGGCCTGTTCGAGTTTCCAGAGCATCTTCTCCCATTTGATGGGCGGGAAGCGCCAGGGCATGTCGCGGTCGAAGGACTCGACGTTGGTCCAGCAGGTCACGCCGTACTTCTTGGCGAGTTCGGCGGTGGCGGTGAGGAAGCCGGGCAGTTCGTCGAGTTCGGCATGGCCGTCCTGGAAGGCGACGATGTCCACCAGCCCCTTGATGGCCTCGAAAATCTGCGTCCAGTGCTTCACGTGTCCCTCCACGCCGAAGAACTCCAGCGTCGGGTCGCTGGCGGCCTCGCGGACCTTGCTGCCCGCGAAGAAGGGCGAAATCATCACGGGCTTGCCGCCGGTGACCTTCTTGGCGTGGCTGGCCTCCATCACGAACTGCTCGGCGGCCCCGGGGTAGTTGCGGCAGATTTCGTTGGTGATATACCATCCGGCGAAGGCCTTGCGGTGACCGTAGAGCGACTGGATTTCGTCGATGATCTCGACCTGCACCTTCGCGTCGTCCAGACGGGCCTGCTCATTGAGTTCGGGGTAGAGGTCGTCCCGCACGCCGGTGCCGGCGTAGAACTCCAGGCCGTGCTTTTCGGCAAGGGTCAGGAAGAGATCGATCCAGTCCACGGGAGGCTGATGCCAGAGGCCGCCGTGCGCGGGAATGACCTTGGAGGGATAGGCCAGGAACTTGTGGAGACAGCAGCGGATCAGGAAGACCTTCTGGATGCCCATCGCCTTCATCGCGGCGAAGTCGGCGTCCCACTCCTCGGGACCCCAGTTGTGGTGCGGGATGTCGTAGGAAATCTCATCCAGAAAAGTGCCAGTTATGCGTAGTTTGCTCATGGTTTGACAGAATTGGACAATTGTTGACAAAAAACTATGTGTAGTTCGAAACGGACGATGCCATACTGTAAATCCAATTTCCTGAATTATCAGCGTGATGATGACTTTTCTGAAATCTAACCTCACAGAATGATTACTCTTCCATCTCGGTGTTTTCATAGGCCTTCGATGATAATGTGAGATTATTTGTGACTATCTGAATTCCAATATATTACGAAGATATATTAGGGCTATTTCTCAACCATCGTTCCTCTTCCCCGTCAAGTCTCGGTGGTCCTCGCCCGCAAGGAGGGTTCCCATGACTCTTGCGACCAGGGCGGGGGACGATCTGTCGCGTGAAGAGATGCGCCGGATGTCTCTTGCAGAAAAGCAATGGACGCGGCTCCTGTGCTCCTTCACGTAAGTGCCACGAGCCGTGGCTGTGAACTGCAAAAGAAATGGAGACGCGCCCATGCCTCGCAAAGACATAAAGAAAGAACAGACAAAAGTGCCAGCAAAAAAGCGCGAAAAGAGCGCGCACAGAAAGGCAAAGCGCCTATCTGGGTACTTGACGCCGACATACGACACACTGGTTTCTGCCATTGAAAGTCTTGTCATGGAGGCTCGCGCAGGATTGAAGGCCGCAATGAACGCCATTATGCTCCAAACCTATTGGCGCACGGGCGAATACATTGTGGAGTATGAGCAGAACGGGTCGGACAGGGCTGTTTATGGCGAAGGTCTTATGCGCCGCCTCGCCCGTGACCTTTCTCTGCGACTGGGGCGTGGTTTCAGTCACTCGAACCTCATCTATATGCGTAAGCTGTATGTGGCCTCGCAAAAAAGTCAGACGTCTGACCTTTTTCAAAAAAGTCAAATGTCTGGATTTTTGACATGGAGCCACTATCTGGAGATTCTTCGAACCGACGATCCGCTTGAAATCGCGTTCTATGCAAAAGAGTGTGAGAACTCCAAATGGAGTGTCCGTGAACTGCATCGCCAGATGCAATCCATGTTGTTCCATCGCATTGCGCTTTCCCGGAACAAGGAGGGAATGCTTGCGTTGGCGGAAAAAGGGGCCAGCGTCCAGAAGCCGGAGGACATTCTACGCGACCCATACGTCCTCGAATTTGCCGGTCTTCCGATTTCCGAACGATTGAAGGAAGGACGACTCCACGCGGCGCTTGTAGAGCACCTGCGAGACTTTCTCCTTGAACTCGGTCGGGGATTCTCATTTGTCGCCAGCCAATACCGCATCCCGCTGAATACAGACCATCCATGCAGGGTCGATCTCGTGTTCTACAACTTCCTGCTCAAGTGTTTTGTCCTTATCGATCTCAAACGTGGAATGGTGAAGCACCAGGACATCGGGCAGATGAACATGTATTTGAACTACTTCAAGTCCGAAGTCGGCGGCAAGGACGATGCTGAACCTGTTGGAATCGTCTTGGGCGCCAACAAGGACGATCTGGTCGTTCAGTTCGCCACGCAGGGGATTTCCAATCACCTCTTCGTGAGCAAATATCAGTTGTATTTGCCCGATGAAAATCAACTGCGCGGCAAGTTGGCTGCGCTGCTTGATGTCGCTAGAGGCAAGAGGAAGAGTCGCAAACAATGAGAGACTTGATGGAATGAGGCAAATGCCACGGTGCACACAAAACCCCGAATCGAACAATCTACCCACGAAATAGTGGTCGCTCTCACGCGTCCGGCGGAAACTGTGGCGAACCTGATGCTGACTCTTTGCCATCAGACACGATATCTTCTGGACAAGATGATTGCCACCCAGGAGGAAGAGTTCAAGAAATTCGGCGGTGTGCGTGAACGTATGCACGCTGCCCGCACGACCACGCGTGGCGAGGAATGGGACAAGAGCGTGTACAATCGCCTGGAAGCCGCAACCACACCAGAAGATCTTGCAGCAATAGCGGCCGAGATCAAGCAAAAGGTCGAGCAGACAGTATGGAGCATCAAAAGGAAAAAAGGCTGGGCATGACGGGACGCACGCAAGGGGGGATGCGCCACAAATCGTGTTGCCGCATGGCAGTGGCCGCCTTTTGGGGTTGCACAAGCGTAAAATTTTTGTACAAAGTAACCAAAATTCTTCACAGGAAAGGAACCTCTGCTACCTCCGATTTTCGTTTGTAGGGTATATTATGTAAAATTTTGATACTTTTTAATCATTTTTCTTCATACAACATGAAAGAAATTTCCCGCGACATCTATCTGCGGCAATTGATTTCGGCCGACGGAAATGGGCTGATCAAGATTGTCACTGGACTGCGCAGGTGTGGCAAATCCTATCTGCTGTTCAAACTGTTCCGTCAATATCTGCGTGGTCAGGGCATCCCAGACGACCACGTTCTGGAATATGTTCTGGATGATGTGCGTCTAGAGCATCTTCAGACTCCTCGGCAGTTGTTCGACGATATTTCCCCACGTCTTGTCGATGATCAAAAATATTACATCTTACTGGATGAAGTCCAGTTAATCAATGGCTTTGAAAAACTGCTGAATTCCCTACTTCATCTGCCCAATGCGGAGATTTATGTGACGGGCAGTAATTCGCGTTTCTTGTCTTCGGACATCGTCACGGAGTTTCGTGGGCGGGGCACTGAAATCCAGGTGCATCCGCTATGTTTCCGCGAGTTTGCTACGGCATTTGACGGTTCGCCCGACGAGGCCTGGGACAGTTACTTCAATTATGGCGGCATGCCTCTTGTGCTTGCCCAGGACCTCCCGGAAGGCAAGGCGTCTTACCTGGGGCAGTTATTTCAGCAGGTGTATTTAAGCGACCTGGTTGAGCGTCATGCAATTCGCAATCGGGAGGAATTTGATGAACTCCTGGATATCCTTGCATCGGCGACCGGGAGTCTGACCAATCCCAAGAAACTCTCCGACACCTTCTTCAGCGTCAAGGGCAAACGCATCTCGTCCAATACATTGTATCGTTATATCTCCTACCTGCAGGATGCGTTTTTGCTGACGCCTGCCCACCGCTATGATGTCAAGGGCAAGAAGTACATCAATACGCCCTTGAAGTTTTATTTCGAGGACGTCGGGCTGCGAAACATTCGTTTAGGGATGCGTCAGCAGGACGAGAACCACATTATGGAAAATATCCTGTTCAACGAGTTAAAGGTACGTGGCTGCCAGGTCGATGTCGGAGTGGTCCCCATTCATCAGAAGAATCTTTCCGGAAAGATACAGAATGTCAAACTGGAGATTGATTTCATCGCCTATCGAGGCAACCAGAAATACTATCTGCAGTCCGCCTATGCCCTGCCAGATGAGGAAAAGCGACAGCAGGAACGCCGTCCGTTGCTGGCAATACGGGACTCCTTCAAGAAAATCATTGTAGTGCAGGACAATCTTGGCGTGCGCCGCGATGACACCGGCATCACCACCATTGGACTTCGCCATTTCCTCCTGGATCCCAATAGCCTGGATGCGTAGCGGGTAGATGCTTGGAGCGAGATTGGCTTTGAGGAGATCCAACCACCGAAAAGGACTTCCCACCCTGCACTGTCACATGAGAATTTCTGCCGCCAAACTGCAAAAGGAAGAAGCGAAAAGTGCCGTTTTGACCGCCAGAACTCCAAATCCATGCTATCTTTTCCACAAGTACCAATTCTCCTGGCTGCGAGGGGCATGCTAAATTTACGAGCCAGGGGCGCTATTGGACTGAAACCAAGTCCTTTTCAACTTTTTCTATTGCTATTTGTTGATGAACAATAAAGTAATCAATCCAGATTTTACACGGGATATTCTGGAATCGGACATCCCGAAAGATGTATTGGATGTCCTTCTCCTGGACCGAACTACTGGCAAAAACATCCTGTGGATGACGGACGGCTATGAGCACCTCGAATCCGTCTTTGACGTCAAGATGGGAATGAAGGATGAGATTGATGCTGCGGTGATTTCCCGCCCCGGCAATAAAATCATCCGTCCACGAGTTGACAAAAGCAAGGCAGAGCAGAAAGAACGCATCCAGAAAAAGGCCGAGGTGTTTACGCCGTCATGGATCTGTAACAACATGATCAACGAGTTCGACGCCGCGTGGTTCGACCGCAAGCCGGCGCCTTTCACGACTGAAGGAACTCGGGACGATGGTTGGAAACGCCTTCCCGATAAGATTGCGTTTCCAGACACGCCGGAGCATACCTGGCTCGACTATGTGAACTTCCGCTGTCTTGAGATGTGCTGTGGCGAGGGCCCCTTCCTGGTCAGCCGATATGACACGACCACAGGGACGGTCATCCCTATTCCCGACCGCATTGGAATACTGGATCGGAAACTCCGCATCGTTACGGAAAATGCAGGCACGAAGCCGGACGAATGGCTGAAATACGCCATTCTCGCCCTCAAGGCGACCCTCGGCTTCGAATGGCAGGGCGACAATCTGCTCATCGCCCGTGAAAACATCCTCTACACGATGCTGGAATACTACAAATTCTACTGCACCGACGAGCCGATAGACCATGAGACGCTTTTGGAACTCGCCGACATCATCAGTTGGAACATCTGGCAGATGGACGGCTTGAAGGGCGTGGTCCCGATGACTTGTCATGACGAGCCGCTTTGTCCACCAAAGCCCAAGCCCGTTCAATTGGAACTCTTCGACACGGGCGCTCCAAAGAAAACGCCCAAGCAGCCATCTTTGCCCAAGCCATGCCCTGGGTGCGCACGAAAACCGCCTCTTGAGGGGATGTTCCTACACAACGGCATCTATTGCAAGATCATGGACTGGGACGACCACAAGCCGTTCCTCTTCGTCGATCTCATCCGCGAGAACATGGAGGAACGCAAAAAGGAGACGGAGAAGAAAAAACAATGAACGGAATAGATAATACCAATATATTGGACGAGACCATTGTCGGACGCGTGGAGCCGCGTATCTATGCGTTCCTGACCACTTCCGTGCCACGCTATCTCAAGGTCGGAGACACCTACCGTCCAGTTCCCGTGCGGATTTCAGAATGGCAGAAGCATTTTGTGATTGACGCAAAGAAGGATGTCTGGGATTGGCCCGCAACACTGGAAAGCGAAGTCTTCTTCCGTGACTACTCGGTTCACCAATTCCTACTGGACAGCAAACACTTCGACAGGCTGGACAAAAAATCATTTGCAGAACTCCGTCAAGGCAAAGAACTGTATTTCTCAACCGAGTTCTTTCGTGATGCCCGAAAAGAGCATGTCGAGGAGGCCATAGCGGATATCAAAAAAGACCACAAGCATTCTCTGGGGAAGTATTCGTTTTATCGTGTCGCTGACATCGGCAAAGACGCAGACGACGAACCACTGCCGCAGCCTGTGGATCTAGAACTTCGACCGAATCAGGCAGAAGCGGTCAAACGTTTCGAAGAGGCATTTGATGCCAAACGAACCAATCTCCTGATGTATGCCGTCATGCGCTTCGGCAAGACGGTTACCGCGCTCAAATGCGCTCAAATCAAAGCATTACATGCCAAATTCATCGTTGTGGTTTCCGGCAAGGCGGAGGTGGCGCGTGAATGGAAAAATACAATCTTGAGTTTCACGGATTTCAAGGAATATGTGTTCCTCTCCAAGAGAGACTTGGAAGCCAAATACACACGTGTCACCGAAGAGTTGAAAGCAGGCCATAAAGTTGTGCTGTTCGCGACGCTGCAGGATCTTCAAGGTGATGCAATCAAACCCAAGCATGAGCAGATTTTTGCGAATCCGATTGACCTGCTTATTATTGACGAGACCCACTTCGCCGCCCGCGCCGAGGAATATGGAAAGCCGATTCAAATTCACACTCCCGATGCATATAAAAACGCGGACACCTTGGAAGAGGCAAAAGTGGAGGATGCGGAGTCGACCGTCAAATCGCTACAGGCCAAAGTCCGGCTCCACCTCTCCGGCACCCCCTACCGCATCCTCATGGGTAGCGAATTCCAGAGGGAGGACATTGTTTCGTTCTGCCAGTTCACTGACATCTTGAAGGCGCAACAGGTTTGGGATGCTGAGGTCCTGCCCAAGAACAAAACTGACAAAGACGGCAAGGAACTTACCGATGCAAACGGGCAACCTATTCCGTATGAGGAATGGGACAATCCCTATTATGGCTTCCCGCAGATGGTGCGCTTCGCCTTCAATCTCAACGAATCCGCCCGCAAGAAACTAAAAGAACTGGAAGCAAACGGTGCGACTAGCAGGCTTGGCGAATTGTTCCGGCCGATGAGCGTAAGGAAAGACACGAGCGCCAAACAACTCCATCGGAAATTCGTCCACGAAAAAGAGGTCGTTGATTTTCTTCGGGCAATTGGGGGAACGTCCTCCGAGCCAGGGATTCTCCCATTCCTGAACTACGAGAAGATTGTGAAAGGGCAGATGTGCCACCACATCGTCTGCGTGCTGCCGTATTGTGCCTCGTGCGATGCCTTGGAGGCACTGCTTGCCTCAGGCAACAGAAAATACAAAGGGACCTTTGGAAAACTGGGCGAATACAAGGTCATCAACATTTCTGGAGTCGAGGTCAAAAAGGGATTTGTGAAAGTTGCCGACATCGCAAGGACAATCTCCGAATGCGAACGGAAAGGCATCAAGACAATTACGCTCACGGTCAACCGCATGATGACCGGCAGTACGGTTCCTGAATGGGACACGATGCTCTTCCTAAAGAACACTTCTTCCCCGCAGGAGTACGACCAAGCGATCTTCCGCTTGCAAAGCAGTTTCATCCGTTCCATGAAAGATGCGCAGGGTCGTGAAATCAAATTCAATATGAAGCCACAGACTCTTCTGGTGGATTTCGATCCCGTCCGAATGTTCCGCATGCAGGCGGACAGGTCACTGTATTACAACCTCAACACCGACAAAAACGGTAACCGAGAACTCGAAAGTCGTGTGGCGCGAGAATTGGCGTACTCGCCAATCATCGTCCTCAACAAGAATAAGATACACCGCGTCGAAGCATCCGACATTATGTATGCAATCAGCCAATACTCCAGCACGCGCGGTGTTGCCGAAGAGGTGGGAGAGATTCCAGTGGACGTCGAAGCCTGCAACAATTCGCAACTCCGGGAGTTCATTGACAAATTGCCAGAACTTGGAAGTAAGGACGGCTTGACCATCACGCCGCATACTGGAGAAAAGACAGATGTGGAATCCGAAGGTGATAGTCCCAAAACCGACAAGGGCAATTCGCCAAAGGATTCGTCATCGGAAAAATCCGATGAACTGAAATCTCTGCTAAAGCGCGTCAAGACCTATCACGCGCTTATTGTGTTCTATTCGTTCCTTGTGCCGGAGCGTGTCCACTCCCTTGACGAAATCCTCCAGGTGATTGACAAAAATGAGAACAACCGACGCATCGCACGCCATTTGGGACTTGAAAAGCCCTTGCTTGAACTCTATCGGACCAAGGTCGGATGGCAGACGCTCCAGCAGTTGGACTACAAGATCCAGAACCTCGACCGCCTCGCCAATGAGACGCGAGACATCGACCTTGGCGAGGAATACAAAGACACCCCAAAAGTTGTCAAGAAGGCCATTGTCGCCATAAACAAATTCGGACGGCTCGGCGAAGCAAAGATTGTCACGCCCCAGAATATCGCATACGACATGGTGCGCCAAATCCCCGGCGCGGAGCTGAAGGCGCTGGTGGAATCGGGTCAGAAGCTTCTCGACCTCGCAGCCAAGATGGGCGAGTTTGCCATTGCCATTGTCCGCCGTTGCGCCGAGCCGGACATCGGTTTTTCACCTGAAGCCCTGAAAGACTCGATCCTCGCTATCCCAATGTGCGGAGTCACCTACGAATTCACACGCAAGGTGTACGAACTTCTCGGACTGGACGTGAAGTGCATCGCCGAACCCGAGAAGATGAACACCTACGACCTGCTCAAAATCAAAAAAGACGATAGCAAGAAGCCGCTCGACTACGAGCGTATCCGCAAACTGCTTCGGCAGAACAAAGATTTCAACACAATTTCAATCGGCGACATAATCGCCGAAGAGGAGAACGACATGTGCAAGAAAATTGGAATGGTGATTTCCAATCCGCCGTATCAGGAGAAAGGCGCTTCGGGTGGAACAAATGATGCGCCCATTTATCAGGAGTACAGCCTGATTGGTGCAAGAACAACGGAGAGGTATTCAAACTTCATCATCCGCGCCAATTGGTTTACCGGCGGACGCCCCCTCCTCAGGCCATTTCGAGAGGAAATGCTCAAATGTGGCCAGCTCCGTTCCCTTAAGGCATTTTCAGATGGGAACGATGTGTTTCCTGGCGAGGTTGATATTGAAGCAGGAGTATGCTACTACTTGCGAGATTCAAAGGGGTCCAGTTTGTGTAACTATACCCTTTGCCAAGGCAAGGAGACATTTTCTTTCCCCGGAAGGAATCTATCCACCTCCGAAATCTTTATTCGAGATCCGCGCCTTGAAGAAATCGTGGAAAAAGTACAATCCAATATGAAGAAACTAGGACAAATCCATTTTGTGTCTGAAATCCTTTCTGGTGACACGCCATTCGGAATTCCCACCAACCCTGCAGAAAGTAAAAAGACTCCATTCCTGACTAATGCAACCTGCGAAGGCGATTTCAATGTCAAACTTTATCTTCTAGCCAAAAATAAGAAACGCGCTATTGCATATGTTAAGCGATCCGATGTGCGAAAAAATACACACGACATTGACTTTGCCAAAGTATTCATTCCCAAAGCGCGTGGTGATGAAGGATTCCCTTCTCAGGTTCTA
>JAFYIW010000319.1 GCA_017538465.1 Victivallales bacterium | reverse complement strand
GTAGCTCAGTGGTAGAGTAGGTGGCTGTTAACCACCCTGTCGCAGGTTCGAACCCTGCCATCGGCGCCAGCTTCGCCTCCCGGAGGGATTCCTTCTTTTCCGGGAGGTTTCTTTTTTGGCAGGGCGGGGGATATTTTATTTTCCCGCACAAGAATGCGCGGGCACGGAGCGGCATCAGGCGGCATCCAGCGCCGCGTCCATATTATTTCTCGTAATGCGACAGGAGCTTCTGCAGGGCGGCGATTTGCTTTTCCGATAGCGCGCCCTTGCGCTGGAACTGCTCCTGGAGGGAGTCCGTGAAGGCCTTGTCGTCATAGACACGGCGGCCCCGCTTGGTGGCGGGATGCCATTCCGTGATGGCCGCCGCACGACGGAAGAGCTCCTCGCAGGTTTCGGCGAGGTCGGTGCCGCTGGCGGATTCTGGCTTGGCGTCATCGTCCGCAGGCTCTTCCGTTTCCGCGTCTCCCGCATTGGCGGCAGGCAGATTGAGTTCCTTGGCCAGTTGGGCGTAGCTGGGAATCTGGTCGGCGCTGCGACTGGCGATATTGCCGATGGCCGCCATTTGACGTGGCGTGAGCGTATGGTTGGTTTCCGCCTGCCGTAGGATGGAGCGGAAGAAGCGCCCCGCGTCAAAGGGCTTGCGGCGTCCGGCGGCGACGGGTTTCTCCCAGGCGATGCCCTTCATCTCCTCCAGCAACTTCATGAATGCGGGCGAGAGAGTCTCCCCGCTTGCCACCTGCTCGTTCTGCTTCCGGGAGACGAGTTGGTAGGCTTGAATCTGCTGCCGCAGGAAATCGCCCAGCCCCAGGCGTTCGGCGGCGGCCAGCATGGAGGGCGTTCTGGAGGCGTATTTCGCCACGGTGCGAATGAGGGCCGCGCTCTGACGGTCGGTCAATGGACGCTTGCTGGTGGCAGTCTGTTTCCGCAAGTCGCGAACCAGCCGTGCGTCGTCGCGGGTGGAGCGCGGCCCTTTGACCGGCGGGTCAAAGGCGAAGTCCTCCGGGAAGAGCGTCAGCAGCTGCCGGATGAGCTGGCTGTCCACCGAGCCGACGCTGGGCATGGCGCCGGCCTCGGCCAGCCAACCCTGGTAGCCATCGTAGAACCTGTGGAGCATGTCCACCCAATTCTCCTGCCCTGCCTCAATCTGGTCGAGTTGAGTCTCCATCTGGGCGGTGAAGCCGACGTCGAACAGCTGGGGGAATTTGCTCACGAGGTAGTCATTCGTCTGGAAGCCGGTCTCGGTGGGGACCAGAGCGCCCTTCTGCTTCTCGACATACCCACGCATCTGGATGGTGTTGACGATGTTCGCGTAGGTTGAAGGCCGACCGACGCCATTGGATTCCAGGGCCTTGACCAACGACGCCTCGCTGTAGCGGGCGGGCGGTTGGGTGAAGCACTGCTCCTGCTTGAGGTCTGCCAGCAAGCATGGCGTGTTCTCTGGCAGATTCGGTAGCACGCCGGTGAGGTTGTCCAGTTCGTCTTCCTGCCCGATATCCTTCATGTTGTAAATTGTGAGATAGCCGGGGAAGACCGTTTCACGGGCCGCCGCCCGGAAGGTCGCCACCGTTCCTGGCTGGGATTGGCCCGGGAGGGAGAGGGTGCCCAGGCCGCCGCCTTGGGACTCGACTTCGATGGCGTGGTCAATCTGTTTGGCCGGGGCCATTTGGCTGGCGACGAAGCGATTCCAGATAAGGCGGTAGAGCTTGAGCTGCTCCGGGGCCAGCGCATGGGCGATGGAGTCCGGCGTGTAGGCCACGTTGGTCGGCCGGATGGCCTCATGGGCCTCCTGCGCACTCTTGCTGGAGCGGTAGCGGTTGGGCGTGGCGGGGACAAAGGCCTCGCCGTAGGTGTCATGGATGAATTGGCGGGCCGTGCTCTGGGCCTCCTGCGCGATGTTCACCGAATCGGTACGCATGTAGGTGATCAGACCCACGAAATTTCCGCCGCCCAGGTCAACGCCTTCGAAGAGCTTCTGGGCGATCTCCATCGTGCGCTTGGGCGGGTAATGCAGGAAGCTGCTGGCGGCCTGCTGAAGCGTGCTGGTGATGAAAGGCGGATAGGGCCGCTGGACGCGCGGCGTGCTGGTGATGCGCGCCACCCGATGGGAGACGCCGGGACTCTGGAGAGCGGCGGCCAGGGCGTTGGCGAGTTGCCCCGTGGATATCTCGGCTTTGACGCCGTTCAGTCGCGTCAAGTGCGTCTTCAGTTTGGTCGCGGATGCGTTTTGAGGAGTGAAGATGGCGTCCAGATTCCAGTACTCGACGGGCTGGAAGGCCTGGATTTCACGCTCGCGTTCGACAATCAGGCGCAGCGCGACCGACTGCACGCGCCCCGCGCTGGTGGCGTTTTTCACCGCATGGCTCAGCAACGGGCTCACCTGATAGCCTAGGAGACGGTCGAGAATGCGGCGGGCCTGCTGGGCGTCCACTAGCGGCTGCTCGACTTTGCCGGGGTGCTGGAAGGCGTTCTGGATGGCGTTCTTCGTGATTTCGTGGTAGGAGATTCGATGGAAAGGCCCTTTGGTGTAGTCGCGGAGATAATTCTGCAGATGCCATGCGATGGCCTCGCCTTCGCGGTCCGGGTCGGTCGCCAGATAGATTTCGTCCGCCTTCTTGGCCTCCGCGCGCAGTTCCCGGATGACATGCTGCCCTTGCGGGGTCAGCACATAGTTCGGCTTGAAGTCATGGGCGAGATCCACGCCGAGGTCTTTGCCGTTCGGCAGGTCGCAAATGTGGCCAATCGATGCCTTCACGGTGATGCCGGGCCCCAGCAGTTTGCTGATGGTCTTGGACTTCGTGATGGACTCGACAATCATTAGGGGGTGTTTTGCCATGGCGGTGACAGGGTGGTATTTAAACTGGCTTCGCGTCGGAGCGGATGACACTCGGGCCAGCCTTCGAAGAGCCTTCGGAAAAAGAGGCATGGGCGAACCCGCGCGTATGTGTGTATGTGTTTAAATATAACGAGTTTTTTGTCGACGAGCAAACGGCGGCTCATTCTTGCAGGATGGCTTGGCGGTCATGAACACGACGTACGCGCTTGCCCGGCAACTGGTGGATGAGCTGCTTGATTTCCAGCGCGAGCAACGCGCTGAGCACCGCCGAAACCGGAGCATGCAATTCCGCGATCAGGTCGTCGATGCCGACTTCAGAGGCGCCCATTGCCTCCCAAAGGCGGAATTCCAGCGGCGGCAGAGGGACTGGCGCATTGCGACGCATGGTCTCCCGTTCGGCCTCCTCGCGGCACAGCCGGGTGTCTTGCAGAGTTGGCAGCATGGAGAATTCATCCAGGACATCCTGGAAGGTCTCCACCAGCCGCGCGCCGTCTTTCAGGAGGGCATGGCAGCCCTGCATGTGGGGGGCGTCCACCCGGCCTGGAACGGCGAAGACGCTCCGCCCCTGCTCATTGGCGAATGCCGCAGTGATTAGACTGCCGGATTTCAGGCTGGCCTGGATGACCAGCGTTCCTCTGGCCAGCCCGGCGATGATTCGGTTGCGTTGGGGGAAATTCTGCCGGTCAGGGGAGGTGCCTAGTGGAAATTCGGAAATGACCGCGCCATCCTTCTGGACGATGCTTCGGCATAACTCCAGGTTCTCAGGAGGGTACACCCGGTCCAGGCCACTTCCCAGAACGGCGATGGTGCGCCCCCCGGACGCGACCACGCTCCGATGGCATACGGTGTCAATGCCCCGTGCCAGACCGGAAACGACAATCCAGCCCTGCCGTGCTGCACTGGTGGCCAATTGCTGGGCGACCCCCTCGCCGTATGCGGTGGTGAAACGGGAACCGACCATGGCCAATGTCTGGGAGCTGTTTTGCATTACGGAGAGGTTCCCGCGGACATAGAGACAGATTGGCGGGTCGTGGATTTCCTTGAGAATGGCGGGATAGGTTGGATCCTCCCAAGTCACCAGGAACACACTGCTCTGCTCCGCGCGGCGCATCTCCTGTTCCAGCTGACAATGCCGTTGCCAATCGTGCAGGATTTGCGCTCCGCGGACGCCCAGACGGGGAACCGCCTGGAGTCGTTCCAGGGGCGCGCCCAGGGCGTCGCGCGGGTCGGGGAAGACCTCCAAGATGGCCCGCATGCGCGCAGGGCCGATTTCGGGCAGAAGATTCATGGCGATGTAGGCTTCACGGCGTTCCATGCGGGTACAATATCTCTGGATTGCATCATCGGAGGTGTTTTGTCATAAAGTCTTATAAATCATAATAGTGATGGGAAATCAGACGCTTTCGTGTGGACCGGGGCAAATCCGCAGGCTTCCGGGATGAATTGCAGTCCATTTCCAATGACTTCGCATTTTTGCTCTATATTATCCACATGGAAAATCCCAATGGTGCAATTTTCATGAATAATGTCCGCAGCGCGTTGTTGCTGGCGGTGTTCGCCGCAGTGGTGTTCTTTCTGGGAGTATTGCTGGGGAGGGCGCTCGGCAATACGGAAATGGGCGTAGGCATTGCCCTGGTTCTGGTGGCGGTGATGATTCCGATCCAATTGGTCACCGCGAATGCGGCCATCAAGAAAATCACCCGTGGCCGTCCGGCGAATCCCAATGTCCCCAAAGAGCGGCATTGCCAGGAAATCATCGCCAGACTGGCAGGCAATGCCGAATTGCCGGTGGTGCCGCCTCTCTATGTGAGCGCCTCCCGGTCGCCTAACGCGTTCGCCAGCGGTCTGTCACCGAAGTCTGCCTTCGTCTGCGTGACGCAGGGGTTGCTGGATACGATGAATGAACACGAAATCGCCGGCGTGATTGGCCATGAACTGGGGCACGTCAAACATGGGGACATCAAGCTGAACACTCTGATTGCAGGGCTGCTCAGCTCGGCTCTGCTGCTGGCGACAGGGGTGTATTATCTCTCGGGGGGAGGCCGCAGTCGCTCCTCGCGTTCCGAGCGGGATGGCGGATTGCTCTTGATTGTCGCCCTGCTTTTGCAGCCGCTGGTGTCCCTGCTGGGGCAGTTGCTGCAGATGGCCATCTCCCGCCGGCGTGAATATGCCGCCGATGCCTTCGCCGCCAAGGTCAACGGACAGGCCGATGGCATTGCGGATGCCCTGGAGGTTCTCCAGGACTGCGAGAGGGGCATGACCCGCAGGGACGTTCAGGAACTGGGCGGCAACGCATTGGCTTCCATGTATATTAGTTTCCCTGGTTTCGGAGCATTGTTTGCTACGCATCCGCCATTGGCAGAGCGGATTCGCCGTCTGCGCAACATGCAAGTCTGACCGGCTGTCCGCCTGTTTGGAAATGAAGACCATTGCGATTATTGGTTCGGGCATGATGGGATCGGCACTGGCCTTCCCTGCCAGGGAGAACGGCCACTGCGTTCGGCTGGTCGGCACCCCGCTGGACAGGGAAATCATAGAAGCAATCCGCAAGACCAACCGTCATCCCAAATTCGATCGCGCGTTTCCGCCTGGTGTGGAGGCCTGTCAGACGGAAGAGACGAAGGCTGCGCTGCAGGGGGCGGATTTCGTCATTTGCGGTGTCAGCTCCTTTGGCGTGGAGTGGTTCGCCCAGGAGATCCTGCCGCTGCTGCCGCCCGGCGTGCCGGTGCTTTCGGTCACCAAGGGGCTGCAGAACTTTCCGGATGGGTCGTTGCTGAGCTATCCGGAGCTGTGGCAAAGGCGGCTAGATGAACTCGGGAAGGACAATTCGCTGAATGCCATTGGCGGTCCCTGCACCAGTTACGAATTGGTCGCGCATGACCAGACGCTCGTGGCCTTCTGCGGAAAATCCATGGAAATCCTGACGATGCTCAAGAAGGCCATGGAAACGGACTACTACCTCGTCATGACCACGACGGACGTGGTCGGGCTGGAATCGGCGGTGGCGCTCAAGAATGGCTACGCGCTGGGCGTGGCCTTGACCATCGGAGAGAATATCCGTCGCAGCGGTAATCCCGACGAGATGCATTATAATTCCCAGGCCGGCGTCTTTCTTCAGGCTACCCGTGAGATGGATGCGCTGGTTCGTCTGCAAGGCGGCACATCGAATAGTTTCTACGTGGGCGTGGGGGACCTCTACGTGACGGTTTACGGGGGGCGCACCCGCAAGGTCGGAATCCTGTTGGGTGAGGGGTATGATATTGACGAGGCGTTGGCCCAGCTCCAGGGGGTGACGCTGGAATCTCTGGTGGTGGCCCGGCGTGTCGCGGCGGCATTGCGCGCCAAGGCCGCGTGCGGTGAAATTCGCCTAGGCGATTTCCCATTGTTGATGCATGTGGATGATATTGTTTCCCGTCATCGAAAAATGCAATTGCCCTGGGAAGAGTTTGCCAGCCGGAAATAGCGGAGCATCACGGCATTTCCCCCATTCCGCCGTCCCCCCGGCGCGTCTTTCCGCGTTTTTTTCCGTGATTTTTCGCGGGGACGGCTTGCAATCCGTCTTTTCCGTGGCATATTATGCGGCACGCCCTTTTCCGGGGCGGTCGTCTCTTTGGCAACGGAACAGCGCAATGCGACGTGCGGGAGCCGGGCTTTCGGCCCGGCCCCACAGTACATCCGCGGGGCCTTCGGGCGCCGCGGTCTTTTGAACAGTAGAAACCTGAATCGTCAGGTCATGCTTTTCGCGACGGAGAGTTTGATCCT
>JAFYIW010000318.1 GCA_017538465.1 Victivallales bacterium | reverse complement strand
GATGCTTGGGGCCTGGATGAGCGTGCCCGAGTTGCGGTCGATTTCTATCTCCCCTATTTCTCCCAAAAACGCTGCCACGCCTATTAGTACTAGCTCGACAAGAACCGCTTCGGCATGGACGCCACAGCTCTCCCAACCACAGGTCAGGTCCTCTCGGGGCAGCGAATTGCTGGTTCAACGTGGTCCATTCACGCTAATCGAGTCCACGCCACAGGAGTTCCGCATCTGCTTTGAGCTGCCAGAGTATTCCATTGAAGAAATCCCTTATTCAGACGGCACCATCTGGCACTGCGTGACCGCCCAGGGAACGCATCAACTGAATCATGCAGGCGCCCCTACCCTGCCCGTCTTCCGAACCGACCTGGCATTGCCCGACGGCGCGGATGCCGAGATTGAACTCATTGATGCAGAGTATATTACCATATCAGAAATCATCCCAGAGCCAGGAGTTGGCCCGAAACTGGCCACCGAAACGGAATGCACAGAACCCACGCCAGACTCCGCCATCTACGAGGGAACCACCCCCTACCCCGCTGAAAACCTCTATTTGGCCAGCCACTACCAGCTCCGGTACACCAACAGCTGCGGCCTCGTCGTCGCGCCATTCCAGTATTGCCCTGAACACCACGAACTGCGCGTGATGACCTCCGCCTCTTTCATCGTCCGAGCCACGGGGGGGACAGACAATGCGCCTCAGCTAGACGCGCAGCCGGACTTCGCCCAGCTCCAGCGCAGAACCTACTTGAATGGAGAGACCCTCCGCAGTGTCGAAATGTCCTCCGTAGGGACTCTCCTGCTAGTTTATCCATCCAAATGGCTTACGCAAATCCAGACGGCCATGAATGAATTTGTCGCCTGGAAACGCCAGGTCGGTTGGGATGTCCAGTCCGTCGGCTACCCTGCCGACACGGGCGAGGGTTCCGAGGCGCTCAAGGCCTATCTTCAGGAGCAGTATGACGCGACCGCCTTCACGCACCTGGTTTTCGTTGGCGATTACAGCGTCATCCCGCCCTATCAGCATCAGGGCACTGACGACAATGGCCGCAATGCTCAACAGGCATCGGGAACCCCCTCCATCCTCTACACCCTCTGTGCCAGCGATGTCCCCTACGCCTTCCTGGACGGCACGGATGACTTGCTTTATCAGGACGCCTTCCTCTCTCGCCTGCCGGTGAGTTCCTTCGAGCATATCAACAGCCTTCTGAACCGATTACGCATCTTTGAGCAAGGCACCACTCTCGCCAGCCAGTCCAATCCGAATTGGCTGACCACCGGAATCTTCATGGGGTCTTCCCAATCCTCCTCCACTCCAACCAATCCCTATTATGGAATCAAGGACGAAACCCTGGTCGCCCAGGCATATGCCAAACTTCAGGAGGCCGGAGTCATCAACGGGGCCACCGAACTCTACGCCAGCAAAAGCGCCCCCGCCGCCTCCGCCGTGGTGGAGGCCATCAACGGCGGTGCCTCAACGTTCTACTACCTTGGTCATGGATCCTGCACCAAATTCGTGACCAGCGACTTTTCCTCAACCAATGCGTCTGACCTGACCAACAAGCTGATGCTCCCCTACATCATCGCCCCCAATTGCAGTTCCGGAAACCTGGAGCACGGATCGAAATTCGACAAAAGCACTCACACTTCCGGGGAAAGCACCACCGTTCCTAGTCTCACCCAGGCGCTTTTCGACATTCAGGGAAACACCACTGTCCAGGCGGTCATCGCCTCCACCGAGGTGACCTTCTGGACCCCGCCCATCGTCCAAATGGCGACCTTCGCGGACCTCCAGGCAAAGTGGCGCTCATCAGACCGCATATCCACTAGCGGCGCGTATGCGGCCGGTTCTCTCAACAACGCCATCAACTTCTGCGAGGTCTTCTACGACACCTATCATTCCAACTACCTGAACCACTACCACGCGCTCTTCGAGGCCTGGGAAATGCACCTCTACGGCGACGCCTCCGCAGTCCCGCGATTCGGTCCACTGAATCCACTGAATGTCTCCACCAGAACCACCCGGGAAACCGCCACCATCGAGGTCACCGTCACCGGCTTCGGGGACGAGTCGCCCGTCGCCAATGCGGCCGTCTGCATCGAGGCTGACGGCGAATTCTACTCCACGCGAACCGATGAAAATGGTCAAGCGACCATCCAGTTGCCCAGTGCCGATGCCTCCTCAATCACCCTGCGTATCCTGGATGCCAGCGCACCGCTGTTTGAGGGGAATCTCCGTTTCCTGCCAGAAGACGCCGTCACCGCCAACGGCGCCACCGTCTCCGTTCTTGACAATGCGACCGTCGTCTTCACGGCTCTCCTCCCGTACGGTGCCATCGAGGAGGACTATGAGTATGCCTGGAGCAGCGAGCCCGAACTGGAGTTCTCCGGCACTGGCAGGACGGTCTCCCTCCCGCTGAATGCCATTTACGCCTGCATTTGGCAGGGAACTTCGGTGGCCGTGACCTGCACGGTTACCGGAAAAGAGAACACCGCCAGCCGCCGGACTCTCCATTTGCAGCGAGGCTGGAACCTCGTGGCGCTCTGTCTCACGCCCGACACAGAGTCGCTTGAAAAGCTTCAGAGTTTTCTCCCGGTCTGGGCGATGAACACCGCCGGAGATGCCTTCGTGCAAGCCGAGGACTTCTCCCCCCACGGCATCTACTGGCTCTACGCAACAGAGGCCCAGTCCCTCGTGCTGACCGGCGAGGCCGCGGAAACACCAGCGCCGGAAGAAGGCGGCGACTGGCAACCCTTCGGAGCCTACCCCGCCACCCAATTACAAGATTTCAACGTCTGGAAATGGCAGGACGGGCAATTTCTTCCCCAGCCAGATGCCCAAATCGAACCTGGGCAGGGCTACTTTGTTCAGCAAAAGGAAAACTAGAACTTCTAGTGCCTCTAGTTCCACTAGAACCACTAGTTCCACCCAAATATGAATTTTCTAGTTGGCATGAGCGGTGGAGTGGACTCCTCCACGGTCGCCGCACTTCTGCAATCCCAGGGACACCACGTCGTCGGCATCACGATGAGCCTGTGGCGGGACGACAATCCCTACCAGGGCGGCACCAAGGACGCCTGCTACGGCCCCGGCGAGGCAGCGGACATCGAGGCCGCCCGCAGTGTCTGTGCACAGTTGGGAATTCCCTTCCATGTCTTCGACTTCGCCCGCGAATACGAACACCGCGTGATCGACTACTTC
>JAFYIW010000317.1 GCA_017538465.1 Victivallales bacterium | reverse complement strand
GGCCGATGTCGATGGCTTTGGCGGAGTGGGTGAGGGCGCCGGAGGAGATGTAGTCCAACCCGAGATTTCGCATGGATGGCAGTCGTTCCAGGGTGATGTTGCCGGAGGCCTCGGTCTTGGCGCGTCCGCCGATGATTTGGATGGCCTGGACCATCATCTCGTTGGACATGTTGTCCAGCAGGATATACTCCACGCCGGCATCGGCCGCCTCGCGGACGTCTTCGAGAGAGTCCGCCTCGACCTCGATTTCCAGTTGCGGGTACTTTGCGCGGCAGGCCGCGACGGCCTTGCCAATGGAGTGCGGTCCGCCCACGACCTTGGCCATCTCGCGATGGTTGTCCTTGATCATGATGCGGTCGTAGAGTCCGATGCGGTGGTTCTGCGCACCGCCCGTCAGCACGGCGTATTTCTCGACGAGGCGCAGACCTGGCGTGGTCTTGCGCGTGTCGAGGAGCTTGGTGGGACAATCGGGGCCGAGGGCCTCGACGTAGCGGTGGGTGACGGTGGCGATGCCCGAAAGGCGTTGCAGGAGGTTCAGCGCCGTGCGCTCGCCAGTCAGGATGGTTCGCGCATCACCGGTCACTGTCGCCAGGCGAGTGCCAGGCTGCACCAGCGTGCCTTCCGCAATCAGCGCGGACAATTTGACGGCGGGGTTCAGTTCCTGAAAAAGAATCCCAATGATTGGCAGTCCGCAGACCACGCACTCCTGGCGCGTGACGAAGTGCGCCTCGGTGGTCAGGCCGTCTGGCACGATGGCCAGCGTGGTGGCGTCGCCAGTGCCCACGTCCTCCTCGATGGCGCGTCGGCACAGTTCACGGATGGAGGCTTCAGTCAGGTATGCAGGAAGAGTCATGGTCAAAGCAGTGGTTTGAGGTACTGTCCAGTGAAGGAGGCCTTGCATTTGGCGACCTCTTCGGGGGTGCCCGTGGCGATCACCTTGCCGCCCTGGTCGCCACCCTCGGGACCCAGGTCGATGAGGTAGTCGGCGGTCTTGATGACATCGAGATTGTGCTCGATGACCAGGATGGTATTGCCCTGGTCGCGAAGTTCGGTGAGAACCTTGAGGAGTTGCTCGATGTCGGAGAGGTGAAGGCCGGTGGTCGGCTCGTCCAAAATGTAGAGGGTGTGTCCCTTGGGTTTTCGCGAGAGTTCGGTGGCCAGTTTCACGCGCTGCGCCTCGCCGCCGGAGAGGGTGGTGGCGGGCTGGCCGAGATGGATGTAGCCCAATCCCACGTCCCGCAGCGTCTTGAGTTTGTTGTAGAGACGCGGGAGGCTCTGGAAGAAGTCGCAGGCCTCGTTCACGGTCATGTCCAGCACCTCGGCGATGTTGCGTCCCTTGAAGCGCACATTGAGCGTCTCGGCGTTGTAGCGCTGACCGTGGCACTGTTCGCAGGGCACATAGACGTCCGGGAGGAACTGCATCTCGATTTTCTTGATGCCGTCGCCGGAGCAGACCTCGCAGCGACCGCCCTTGACGTTGAAGGAGAAACGTCCGGGCTTGTAGCCGCGCAGTTTGGCGTCGTTGGTGAGCGAGAAGACCTCGCGGATGAGATCGAAGAGGCCGGTGTAGGTGGCGGGATTCGAACGCGGAGTCTTGCCGATGGGGCTCTGGTCGATGACGATCATCTTGTCCACATTTTCCAGTCCCTCGACGGCCTTGCATTTGCCAGGCGGCTCGTCCTGAATCTCCAGATGCTGATTGATGGCGCGCCGGAGGATGTGGTTGACCAGAGTGGACTTGCCGGAGCCGGAGACGCCAGTCACGCAGCAGAAAAGCCCCAGGGGGATTCTGACATTGAGTTTCTTGAGGTTGTGTTCCTCCGCGCCTTTGATGGTGAGGAATTTCCCGTTGCCTTTGAGGCGTTTGGCGGGCACCGCGATGGTGCGCTTCCCGCTGAGGAACTGCCCGGTCACAGACTCCTGGCATTTGGCGACCTCGGAGGGAGGACCCGCGGCGACGAGGTGCCCGCCCGCCTGTCCCGCGCCTGGTCCCAGGTCCACGAGGTAGTCGGCGGACTTCATCGTGTCCAAGTCGTGCTCCACGACGATGACGGTGTTGCCGAGGTCGCGGAGGTGCTTGAGGCTGGCAAGCAACCGGTCGTTGTCGCGCTGGTGGAGTCCAATGGACGGCTCGTCCAGGATGTAGAGCACTCCGACTAGCCCGGAGCCGATTTGGCTGGCGAGGCGGATGCGCTGGCTTTCACCGCCGGAGAGGCTTCCGCTTTCGCGGTTGAGGGTGAGATAATTCAATCCGACCTGTTTGAGGAAGCCCAGGCGGTTTTTGATCTCCTTGAGGAGTTCGCCGCCGATGTGGCGCTGGTGCTCGGTGAGCTGGAGGGTCTGGAGGAACTCCAGTGCGCCGTCAATGGAGAGCGAACAGAACTGGTGGATATTCAGGCCGCCGATGGTGACGGCCAGGTATTCCGGCTTCAGGCGTTGTCCGTGGCATTCGTGGCATTCCTCGTAGGTCATCACGGCTTCCAGGCGATTGCGCAGGTCGTCGTTCTCGGTTTCGCGGAGCCGTCGCACGAGGTTCGGGATGATTCCCTCGAAGGGTTTGCGCCATTCGTGCATCTTGCCCTTCATCCAATAGTCGAACTCGATGATTTCCTCGCCGGAGCCGTAGAGCAGGATGTGCCGGATTTCCTCGGGGAGTTTGTTCCAGGGGGTGGTGAGGCTGAATTGGTAGTGCTCCGCCAGGCACCGCAGATAGTGCCGGTAAAGCAAGATCACATGGCGTGGGCCACGACGCCACATTGGCACCGCGCCCTTTCGCAGCGAGAGCGTGGGGTCGGGCACGATGGCCTCCGGAGTGAAGGTCATGCGCTTGCCCAGGCCGTCGCAGCCGGGGCAGGCCCCGAAAGGCGAGTTGAAGGAGAAGTTGCGCGGAAGGAGCTCGCCGAAGGAGATTCCGCAGTCCGGACAGGCGAGTTTCTCGCTGATGAGTTCCTCTTGCCAGCCGCCTGGGAGATCGGGGGTCTCCAGCATCACGCCGAGTACGCCGTCGCCGCGTTTGAGCGCGAGTTCCACGGAGTCATTCAGGCGTCCGCGGTCCAGCTGGCCAGTGACCAGGCGGTCCACCACGGCCTCGATGGTGTGGCGGAGCGTCTTCTTGAGTTTGGGTTCGGAATCCAGCGAGACGATTTGACCGTCGATGCGCGCGCGCACAAAGCCGTCCCTGCGCATCTGTGAGAGGACCTCGACGTGTTCGCCCTTCTTGCCGCGCACGTAGGGCGCCAGGAGCATCAGCTTGCGTCCCGCAGGATATTTGAGGATTTTCTCGCAGATGGTGTCCGCGCTTTGGCTGGTGATTTCGCGTCCGCAGTTGGGACAGTGCGGGGTTCCCAGATGGGCATAGAGCAATCGCAGATAGTCGTAGATTTCGGTGGTGGTGGCGACGATGGAACGGGGCGAGGAACCCGCCACGCGCTGCTCGATGGCGATGGCTGGTGAGAGTCCCTCGATGTGCTCGACCTGGGGCTTTTGAAGGCGGTCCAAAAACTGCCGGGCGTAGGCGGAGAGACTTTCGACATAACGGCGCTGGCCTTCCGCATAGAGGGTGTCGAAAGCCAGCGAACTCTTGCCCGATCCGCTGGGACCAGTGATGACCACCAGCTGGTTGCGCGGAAGCGTCAGCGTGAGGTTCTTCAGGTTGTGCTGGCAGGCGCCTTGGATGACGATATTGTCCATAATAGTCAGGAGATTGGGAGTTGCAGTTAATATACTTCCGCCAGTGGGGTCTGTGCCCTGATGGAACACTAGTAGTTCTAGAGGAACTAGAGGAAAGCATAGAAAAGCATCGGGAATCGCCATTTCTGCGATTGTGCACGGAACGATTCGCATGGAGGAGGTGCGAGACATATATTGGTGGCGAATCCGATTGTTCCTGTGCTTTGCAATCTAAAAGGAGAAACTCCATCATGCGCCGCTATTCCCAATCATGGTTGCTTTTCATTGCTTTTGCCCTGTCCGTCTGGGGTGCTGTCCCTGAAGTGACTCGTCAGTTCTCCTCTGGACAGATCGGTCCTGGAAGCGCGATTCGCGTGAGCCTCACAGTGCACTTTCCCGATGGCGACGAAGCGCTCCCCGGCGCCTGGCTGCTGGCCGAGCATTGGGCACGGGGATGGACACTGGATGGGGCCTGCTGGAATGGCGAGCCGCTGGCGCCCGCCCGTCAGGTCGGAAACGACACCACGCGCTATTGGCTCTTTGGCGGCGACGCCGCTCCGCCCGTGTCCAATGGCGTCCTGACCTATATTCTGCACGCCCCGGAAAGCTTCTCCGCAAGCAACACGATGAATTCCGCCGATGGCGCGGTCTATACCCGCAATGGCATCGGTTTTGTCGGTGGAGACGCCACGCTTCTGCCGGAGGAAAGCGCCCAGCCGCAGAATTTCAGATGGCTTGCCCAGCCTGGATGGTCGCTGGTCGCCCTGCCTTGCGAACTGGACGAGCCGAGCCGGGAAATGCTTAGTTCCCTGGGCGGAGCGTTCTTCCAGATTTCTCGTCATCAAGAACTCTATTGCCAGGGCGGAGTGCCGCAAATGGGCGTTCCGTTCTGGTTCTACAATCCTTCGGGTGAGGAGTTTTCCTGCGAATTGACGGCCGCGCTTCTCACGGAGACTCCCGAGCCGCTCTGCGCCGCCGCACCCGTGCGGCATCAGCGCTGGAATCTCTTCGGCGTCTGCGGCGAGAATCCTGTGCGTCTGGCGACGGGAATCACCGCCTGGCGCTGGCGGAATGGCCATTATGAGCCATGCGAGGCGAATGCCATCCTGCTGCCTGGCGAGGCTGTATGGCTTTATGTGGAGTAGAATCCGGAATAAAAAAACGCGCGGCTCCGTTGAAGAAGCCGCGCGAATGAGTGGTTCGCTTGGTTGTGGCGTGGCCGTTTGTGTTGCCGGCCCTTCCCGGTGAACGCTATTCAAAGACTTCGCGCATGTTCAGGAGTTTGGCGCCGTCCCACAGGGGGCACCAGTATTCCGGCTTTTTGATGAGGGTGTCGCCCTGGTGAATCTCCTGCCCGACATGTCCGTCCAGGAACGCGGTGTTGGCCTTGCCGCTGTGGGGGACGCCGATGGGATACCAGGTGCCATAGCCGTTGCCAGGGACATAATCCCATCCGGCGGTGACCGCCATCGTGAAGTCGGAGGCCGCGCCTTCGCTTTGCGTGACGGAGTCGCAGTACACGACGAACTTGCTGGGCTTGACGCCCGCGCTCTGGAGGTTGCTATAGCTGGTAGTCTGAGAATATGCCACGCCGTCTGCGGCGTACATGTGGTTGCCCATGCCATTGACATAGACGCCGATGGTGAAGTTATACCCGGTGGTACGACGCTCGACGCTGTCGCACTGGGAGTAGTTCTTCTTGAGCATTTCGCTGCCTTTTATCGGTTTGCTGGCGCAGTAGATCATCTTGATCGGCACCTTCAGTTCCACCGCGAAATACCACGGCCAGGGATTCCAGTGGCTGAAGTCCGTGCTGCGGTTGGCGTTGTGGACATTGCCGATGAGGATGCCATTGTAATCATCCGCATACAGAATGTTCGTCATCATGAGATGCTTCATGTTGTTGACGCAGGAAACGGCACGGGCTTTTTCGCGTGCCTTGGCAAGGGCGGGCAGGAGCATGGAGGCCAGAATCGCGATGATGGCGATGACCACCAGAAGTTCAATCAAAGTGAAGGTCTTTTTCATGGTCGTCGGAAGGGAATGAATGGAATGACATGGAAATTTGAAAAACCGCTACGATGACAATTATAAGGAAAACTTCGTTCTTTATCAACCTGAATTCCTGATTAGGAAGATGATGGGGCACCGTTGGAGAGCAAACTCCGTCAACGGGAACAGCCCCGCTCCGCGACCGCATGACAGGGATCTGTCCTCCTCCAACGCTCCGCCGCCAGCAAAGGCAAGTTAACGATATAATTCCTAAAAAAAGCGCCCGGCTTTCGCCAGGCGCCTTGCGTCATGCGATGCGGGAGGCGCTTCGCCTACCAGAGGTTGGGATCGTCCTCGTCCTGATAGCCGCCGTCCCAGCAGGGGCTCCAGTGCTGGTAGAACTTCGGGTTGCCGCCGCCGTAGGAGACCTTGCCAGGGTTGTTAGCCTCGACGTGTCCGTCCAGCATGGCCATGTTGGCCTTGTAGTCATGCGTATAGCGGATGGGATAGCTCCAGCCGTAGGCGCCGCCGCCGTCCGGATACCAGCGCCACGGATAGACGAAGCAGGTGAAGTCGTTGGTCAGGGACGAGTCGCAGGCGTGAGGCATCGAGTCGGCCAGATAAATCATCTTGGCGGGCTTGCCATTGCGGCCGACAATCATCGAGGTGGTCACGCATTGACGCTCGTCAGCCACGCTGGGGTTGGCGTGGATGCCGAAACTCAGGATGTTGAAGCCGTAGGAATACAGAATCTTCGCGTCCTGCCAATGGTCATAGTAGTCAGCGTCATTGTTCACGTTGAGGTAATTGCTGACTCTCACTGGACTCTCCGGGCAGTCCATCATCTTGGGAGACACGTCCATCTCCAGCTTCATCTTCAGGAAGACGGGGTAGTAGT
>JAFYIW010000316.1 GCA_017538465.1 Victivallales bacterium | reverse complement strand
CCGCCGACCGGGCACGCCCATGCGTGCGCTCGCCGCTTCGCGGCTGTGGGAGGATACCCGCCGACCGCGCACGCCCATGCGTGCGCTCGCCGCTTCGTGGCTATGGAGGGTGTCCGCTGACAGCTACGGATGGTAGCGCACTAAACGTGCGCTTGCCGCTTCGCAGTTTAAGGGGCATTATATTATGCAAGTCAGACAGTTCGAAATCCATCCTGTCTTGACGGCATGTCCGTCTGCATAAACAAAACTAGGGAACCATCATTATGAGCCGAAGCAAAAAGGAGCTGGCGCAGCTTGGCCAGCTGGGCAGCCAGTCCACGCATTATGTCTATGACTACGATCCGGGACTGCTGGAGCGTTTTGAGAACAAGCATCCGGGGCAAGACTACCTGGTGATGCTCAACTGCCCGGAGTTCACCTCGCTCTGCCCGAAAACCGGCCAGCCGGACTTCGCGGAGATTCGCATCGCGTATATTCCCGACCGCTATCTGGTGGAGTCCAAGTCGCTGAAGCTGTATCTGTTCAGTTTCCGCAACCACGGGGATTTCCACGAGGACTGCTGCAACATCATCCGAAAGGACCTGACCGCGCTGTTGGAACCCCGCTACATCGAGGTCCAGGGCATCTTCACTCCGCGCGGAGGCATCTCCATCTACCCATTCGCGAACTACGCCAAGCCCGGCAGCGGCTACGAGGACCACGCGAAGACGCGTCTCTTCGCCGCCATCGACCGCCGCGAATGGAGGTAGCGCGATGGGGAAGAAAGCACTGGTGTTGTCCAGCGGGGGCATTGACTCCACGACCTGCCTGGCGCTGGCGGTCTCGGAACTCGGCCGCGAGAATGTCGCCGCCGTCTCGATTTATTATGGTCAGCGGCATCGCGTGGAACTGCGAGCCGCCCACGCCGTGGCGGAGTTCTACGGCATCCGGCAATTCGAGTTCGACCTCTCGCCGGTCATGCGCTTCTCCAACTGCGCGCTGCTGGACGGTTCGACGCAGGAAATCAGCCACTCGTCCTACGGCGAGCAAATCGCCGAGAACGGCTGCAAGGTAACGACCTACGTCCCATTCCGCAACGGCCTGATGCTCTCGACCGCCGCCAGCCTCGCCCAGAGCCTCTTCGACAAGGAGGAATGCGACCTCTATCTGGGCGCCCATGCGGACGACGCGGCGGGGAACGCCTACGCGGATTGCAGCGTGCCCTTCCTGGAACATATTGGGAAGGCGATTTCCATCGGCACCTACGGGCTAGTCCATTTGGCTGCGCCATTCGCTCGCCTTAACAAGGCGGCGGTCGTCGCCAAGGGGCTGGAACTGGACGCGCCGTATCATCTGACCTGGAGCTGCTACGAAGGCGGCGAACGACCCTGCGGCGAATGCGCGACCTGCCGAGACCGGGCTGCCGCCTTCGCCGCCAACGGCGTCCCCGACCCCGCCTTGAGCCGCTAAGCCCTTGGAGGAATCCCATGCGAAAGACGAATGAAAATCTTGTTCTTTTGAACACGCTCTTCGCGGCGGCGCTGATTGTCTCCAATGTGGTGACGGTGAAGCTGCTCCGCACGGGGGTCACGCTCTTCGGCACGGAGCTGGTGCTGCCGGGTGCGGCGGTCTGCTACGCCTGCACCTTCCTCTTCACGGACGTCATCGGGGAGCTTTGGGGGCGTGCCGAAGCCGCCAAGAGCGTCCTCTACGGCTTCGCCTCGCAGTTCTTCGCCTCCGCGCTTATCCTCTTTACCCAGTACTTGCCAGCGGCAGAACCCGCGATGCAGGAGGCCTACACGAAGTTGCTGGGGCAAAACCTGTTCATCGTGGGAGCGAGCCTTACCGCCTATTTTGTATCCCAATACTGGGACATCTGGTTCTTCCACAAGATACGCGACTGGTATCTCAATACGCGCCACGGCACCGCCGCCGCGCGATGGATTTGGAACAACGCCAGCACGATGACCAGCCAGGCCATCGACACCGTGCTCTTCATCGGACTGGTCTTCGGCGTCGGCTTCCATTGGCTATGGATGCCTGAAAAGTGGTCCACGCTGGCGGCCACCATCGTCGGACAGTATCTTTTCAAACTGCTGCTCGCCGCGCTCGACACGCCGTTCTTCTACCTGATGACACGCGGCAATGGCACACCATCAGACAACGCTTCAAACACCAACTTCAACGGGCTGTAGAAAAATGAACAGTAACTATTTTGTTATAAATAAGTTATTTGCATTTTCAGTTCTATGTTTTCAATTGGCCTGCCTGGCGCAGGCAGAATTCGCCTTCCCGTTTCAGGACTCCGGCAACGGAGTGCCCGAAGGCTGGCAACTGAGCAAGTCGTCTGGACAATGCACAGTCCAGGACGGCGTGGTATCGCTGGAAGGACAATCGACGGGAGACCTATATCTACTTCATCCAGTCACACTTGAGAAGGACGTGACCTATACGCTGACCTGCGAGGCGCGGTGCCAGCCCGGCGGGGACTATATGATTTACTATGAATATTGGTTGGGTGACAAGTTCGAGTCGCATATCTGGCGCTCGAAAGGCACGGGACAGTGGGAACAGTTCTCCATAAGTTTCGCCAAATCGGTCGCCGAGACCTCGACCGAACGTGTTATACTCCGATTGATGAACGACTCTCGGCTGGAGGTCCGCAACCTGCGGATTGCCGAGGAGAGCCACAACCACGGCGTGACGGACAGTTTTCCGCCCTCCGCTCCGACTATCCGCTTCATCCACAACGGCAGTTTCGAATGGTTCGAGAAATACTGGAACCTGCTCTCGGACGCCAGGGTAGTCCGCAGTGACGATGACTTCGGCAACACCGCCCTGCGCCTCGGCAAGAACGGCTTCGTGGTCCAGCAGTCCATCCATCTGCTGCCCAAGCGGAAATACCGCCTCATCTGGTATGGGAAGGCCGCTGAGGAGAATCCAGGCACACTCCGGTTCGCCTTGCGATACATGCCTGAAAAGAAACTCTTCCACGATCAGGAATATTCGCTGGCGCCTGAAGCATATCAGCGGCACGCCGTCGAGTTCTGGACTCCGAACGAGGCGGATCCCGTCATCGACCTCATCCTCAAGAACGAAGGCGACCAACCTCTGTTGCTTGCGCAGTTCTACCTCAAGGAGTTCTCGGACGAGGAGACCGCGCCCATCCGAATTCACCTTGCTGAGCCGCACTACCGTGACGCCATCTACGCTTCGATGCCGTGCGACGCCATTCGAGGCGAGGTGGAGTTTGACGGCGATGTCACCACGGCGAAAGTCTCCTTCAACGGCGAGAGCATCGCTGTCACCGCCGACCATCCGCACTTCGAGTTCTCAGCCGAAAACCTCATGGCGGGCGACCACGAACTTGTGGTGTCAGCCGAAATCGACGGGGAAACTGTGGTCGCACGTAAAGTCATCCACAAGTACCTACATCAGCCGAACGAAGTCACCATCGGAAAAGACCGCAACTTCTACTGCGATGGCACACGCTTCTTCCCCTTCTTCATGGGGTTCATCTACGAAGATCCCGAGAAGCCGGTGATGAGTTATCTGTGCGCCACGCGCGGGATGAACGGCTTTTTCACCAGCGGCATGGGCGTGCCTTCAAGAATCCTTCAGGAGCTTGACCAGGCGCAGCGCTTCGGCCTCAAGGTCATGCTCGCAGTCGGCGGGGACTTTGCGGAGAGCGACGACTACGAGGAAAAGCTGCGCGAGCAGGTCGCGGAAATCCTCACCCCGGAGATTCTCCGGCATCCGGCGCTCTTCGCCTACAATTACTGCGACGAACCATGGGCGCGTGAAATCCCGGCCTACAAATTCGAGGCGGCCGAGCGGATTTTCCGCGAAATCGATCCGTATCACCCGCTCTTCATCAACGAGTCGCCGCGCGGCGTCGTTCCAGAATATCTTGCGGACTATGCCAAGTACTCCGACATCTATGGCGTGGACCTCTACCCGGTTCCCGCCGCCGTCCGACACTCCGCCATCTCGGACAAGAGCATGGCCGCAGTCGGAAAATACTCCGACCTCTACAACGAATCAGCCGACGAAAAGCCGGTGCTGATGTGGCTCCAGGGCTACCAGTGGTATGAGGACGGAAGCCCGATGGCCGTCCTGCCGAATGCGCACGAACTCCAGTTCATGCTCCTGGATGCGCTCATGCACGACACCAAGGCGATTCTGATCTACAACGACAAGACGGTGAAGCAGAGCTACTATGCGGACTTGTTTGCGGTTTCCAGGGTGGCCGCTGCCTACGAACCCGTCATCGCTACGGGCCACGAGGTGAATTCACCACTGCGGGCGGACGGTCTGGCGGCTCGCGCATTCGAGTCGCCGGGGGACGATACCTACCATCTCCTGCTGAACGAGACCGACCGGGAACTGACCGTGGACATCGCGGTGCTGGGGGATGCTAAGCCCGTCTTCACGGAGAATTCCACCCTGGACGGCACGACGCTCATGCTCCGTCCGTGGGGCTTTGCAAGCTTCAGCACCAGCGGTGTCGCCCCGCAACCACCTTCACCGCTTGTCCCAGTCAATGACGACTACGAGTCTTCGCAAGGGAACTTCATAGAGACCTACTTCCAGGAGAAATTCCCCTACGTGCTATCTGCGGCGGAATGGATCTGGTATCCCGGCAATGTCGCCGACAATCCCAAGGTCAGCCTGGAGCGCGAACTCCAGTTCGAGAAGCCGGTCGAGTCCGTCATCCTCACGACCACTGCCGACAATATCCTCACGCTGTCGCTGGACGGGGAACCCATCCTCAAATCCACAGAGTGGTATGTGATCGACACGCTGGACGTGACACGCCTCCTGAAACCGGAAGGCGGTCTCCTGCGCCTCGAAGCCGAAAACCAAGGCGGTCCCGCCGCCATCATGATGCTCATCCAAGTGACCTACGCCGACGGCACCCAGAAAACCATCGCCACCGACAATACCTGGCCCATCTCAAATGGCGAGGACACCATGCCGGCGCACTCCTTCGGCAAAGTGGGCTACGTCCGCACCTGGAACTGGACTCTCTTCAAGACCCAGAAACAGCCTTAGATTATATGGTTTTTATATCCCAAGCGCCTCACGCTGGATTTCGGCGTAGATGGTCTTGAAGTCCTTTCCAGACAGCCGTGCCAACGCCCGCACGCTATCGTATTCGGGGTAGAGGTAGGTCTGGCCTTGGTGGGTCACTTTTTTGACTCGGGCTTCGCCGTATGAGGTATTCACGACGACTTCTTTGCGTGCCAGGCAAGTACGCTCGCAACGATAACGCCGCACCCCGATGGTAGTGGTATTCGCAAAGATGATGCCCTCCATTTCGGAGAGCTTCGACTCGTCCGCCAAGACCGTCAACTGCCAGCCAGGACGGCCTTTCTTCATGAAGACTGGCGTGAAATGCGCATCGCGGGCGCCATGCTCCAGAAGCAACTCGGCAGTAAAGGCGAGCTGTTCTCCCGTGGCGTCATCGACGTTGGTTTCCAGCACCCAGACTTCATCGTCGGGAGAATTCGGCGTTTCCGTTGCCGTCTCCTCCAGAAGCATCGCACGCAGGAGATTCGCGCGACCAATCTCACGCTCGCCCGCGCCAGCGCCCACCGCCTTCACGACATACCGCGAGGGCATTCGAGCGCCCTGCCCCAGCGCCGCGACAATCGCCGCACCCGTCGGCGTCACCAGCTCGGTCGGCACCTCGCAGATCGCCAGCGGAATCGCGTATTTGAAGAGGATATTCACGACTGCGGGAACAGGGACTGGCAACTCGCCGTGCGCACAATGGATGGTCCCGCAGCCATCGGTGAGATTCCGGAAGACCACGCTCGCCACGTCTAAATAATCCACGGCGACCGCCACACTGACGATATCCGCAATGGAGTCATAGGCGCCCACCTCGTGGAAATGGACCTCCTCGATTGGAAGACCATGCGCCTCCGCCTCCGCTTCTGCGACAATCCGGAACATCTGAAGTGCCAATTCCTTGGCGCGGGCAGAGAGTTTCCCCCGTTCGATCAGCGTCTCGATGTCCGCCAAATGGCGATGTTCATGGTGATGATGTTCATGACCATGCTCGTGGCGCTCCTCGCCATGATGGCACTCGTGCTTTCCAGGATAGTCCACACGGAAGGTGTTGGCGGCGAAGCCGTGGTTGACCGTCTCGCCAAAAGCCACCGACAGCCCCTCCACGCCGAGGCTGTCCAGCGCAGACCGAAGGACCTCCTGCGGCACGCCCACGCCCACCAGCGCGGCGACCGTCATGTCGCCTGCGATACCATTGTTGCAATCGAAACAAAGAAACTTTCTTGACATAAAACCGTCACCCTTACTTTACAAAGGACGCGCAGGCGCGCGGCCCTCCCGTTTTCACCTCTCACCTCGCTTCTGGCGGGACCAGAGTCCAGAGACCTGAACTTTAACCTTT
>JAFYIW010000315.1 GCA_017538465.1 Victivallales bacterium | reverse complement strand
CCTGCGCCTTCCTGAAGTGGATTTTGAGGTGCATTGCTCCAAAGGCACGTACATCCGCACGCTCGGCGTGGACCTCGGGGCGAAACTAGGCTGCGGTGCGCATCTGACCGCCCTGCGGCGCATCGCCAGCGGCGACCATCGCGTGGAGAATGCAATCACTCTGGAACAACTCAAAACCTGGGAACTGACAGACCTCGCAGAACACTTGGAAAGGTTAGAGATTAGAGGTGAGAGGTAAGAGGTGAGAACGGGAGGGCCGCGCTCCTGCGCGCCCTTCGAGGTGAGAGGTGAGAGGTTATGAGGAGTTTAAAGGTTAAAGGGAAAAGGGGAAAAGGAAAAGGTCAGGTCTCTGGTCTCCGGCCTCTGGTTCCGCCCGTCAAGTTTCAGGTCGCAAATCCAATTGAATCGTGAAAAGCACATTTTAGTCAGCCATCCTTCGGAGTTGGCGAACGATGGTCAGCGATGGGTGCTGGCTCTGGGAACCTTTGACGGCATGCACCGCGGGCATTACGCAGTGCTCGAAGAACTGCTGAAGATGGCACGGGAGCTCTCCGCACGTCCAGCGGTGCTGTTTTTCGCCCCATTGCCACGCCAAGTGCTTCGTCCTGATGCACCGCCGAAACTGCTGACCAGTCTGGCGGAAAAAGTGCGTCGGATGCGCGGGGCCGGAGTGGATACACTGGTTCGCGTGACCTTCGATTTGCCGTTGTCGGGACTTTCCCCTGCCGACTTTCTGCAGAAGTATTTCTTTGCGGTTCCAGGCTTTCAGCTAGTCGGGCTGTGCTGCGGAGAGGAGTGGCGCTTCGGAGTGCGGAACTCTGGTGATGCGGCATTGCTGAAGGAACTGGTCGCACCGCATGGCATCCAGGTACGGACAGTGCCGCCAGTAATGCTGGGGGATGCGAAGATTTCTTCCAGCCGCATCCGCGAGGCGGTGGCGAATGGGGAACTGATGCTGGCAGAGCAAATGCTCGGCCGTCCCTACGTCATAGAAGGAATAGTGGAACACGGCGCAGGCATCGCCTCTTCGGAACTGCATACTCCTACGGCGAATTTGGCGGACGAGAGTCTTCAGCTGCCACCCTACGGCGTCTATGCCGCCTATACGAATTTGGGGTCAGGCGAGAAGCTGCCTGGGATTGTCTATATCGGCGATGCCCCGACTATCCGCGGAGTCCACAACGGCCACCCCGTTGTGGAATTGCATCTCTTTGATTTCCAAGGAGATTTATATGGAAGAGAAGTCAACGTGACACCCGTGCAATTCCTGCGGGAAAGTCGTCTCTTTTCCTCGTCAGAGGCGCTTCAGGCACAGATCCAAAAGGATTTGTCAAATGCATGGATGGTGCTGACTAGCGAGAACCCGCGCGAGAACCAGGGCCTAGGGAGATGATATGCTGAAATTTGCGGTCATTGGCTATCCCGTGAAGCACTCGAAGTCGCCGGCGATGCAATTGGCGGGCTTTCAGGCGTTGGGCATCGAGGCCACCTATGAGAAGGTCGAGGTCGCGCCGGGAGAATTGCCAGCCGTGGTGCGCCATTTTGTGGACAAGGACTACCGAGGCTGGAATATCACCGTTCCCTACAAAGAGGAGATCATCCCGCTGGTGGAGGTCGTCGGCGAGGAGGCGCGTGCCGCGCATAGCGTAAACACGGTCGTGAATCGCGACGGGCGGCTCCTGGGCTATTCCACGGACGGATATGGCGTGGAACAGGCCCTCCGACATGACTTCGGGCTGACGGCACAGCCAGCGCACCAGGTGTTTCTTGGAGCGGGTGGCGCGGCCCGTGCGGCGGCGGTCTATGCGGCGCGCCACGGCGCACGGCAGATCACTCTGGCAAACCGCACCGCCGCAAACGCCGAGCGAATCGCCGCGCTGGTGAAGGCCGCCGCGCCAGAGTGCGAGGTCGTGGTGACTTCACCGACGGATAACCTGCTGCGGCAGATGCTTCGGAATGCGGAACTGGTCTTGCAGTGCACCTCGCTAGGACTTCACGAAGGCGATGCCCTGCCCGTGCCTCCCGAATGGATTCCTGTCAATACGCCAGTCTTTGATTTTGTTTATACGCCATCGCAGTTCAAGGAACGCCTGGTTGCACAGGGCAACCGTGTCTCCAATGGACTGGAGATGCTCCTGCAGCAGGGATGCAAGAGCTTCGAGCTGTGGACGGGGCAGCCAGCCCCGGTGGAGGCCATGAGACAGGCCCTTTATCAAAATGAGGAATGAGGAATGATACCTAGAACCCGAATTAAAATATCCCTCTGACGTGGAGTTCGGCGAGTTCACGTTGGAGATTCGGGGTGAAGTCAGCGGCATGGGTGGCGAGTTCTTCGCGGGGGAAGAAGCGCACTTCATCGATCTCCTCCTGCTGAAAGGCAAATGGCCCTTCGGAGACAAGCAGGAACACGCCGACATTCTCGGATTCGATTTCGTTGCGGATTTCACTGCGGAAGAGGAACTTCAGTGGAAGGTCGCGGGGGAGGCCGAGTTCCTCGGACATTTCGCGTCGTGCACCGTCCTCGTAGGTTTCCCCGTGGGCGAGGTGCCCGCCGACGGCGGTGTCCCACTTGCCTGGCTGGATATCCTTGGTGATGGAGCGTTTTTGCAGGAGGATGCGCTGTCCGTCTGGATGCAGGACCACGACGTGCGCGGTTCGGTGAATCAGGCTGGGGTCGCCATGACAGTGGGAGCGCGGCGCGGTGCCAATGACCTTGTCGTGTTCGTCAACGATATCAAAGAATTCTTCCATATAATTTAACTTTATTGTTTAGAGTGAATTACGATATAAAATCACAGGAAAAACTAGATTCCTTGGCATTCTGGGGAAACAAATTTGCATTTTAGGGTGGCGCGGGTAATTTAAATTGGGCCGGCGGCGGGGGTGGGACCCTTATAGGAAAAGGGCGTGTGAAGTCCCGTATTTCATCGCCTTCACCTTATTTCGTGATGGAGGGAAGCCTATTCGGCACAATCTCCTGTCTCCGCAGGCGCCAGCAGTTGTAGCAGGAAGTCGTGAAGTAGGGAAGGGAAGCCTATTTCAGCACAATCTCCTGTCTCCGCATGCACCAGCAGTTGTAGCAGACAGTCACGAAGTAGGAAGCGGGGTGACGGGTTCGGGTGCCGACGAAGACATCAAGCAGCGTAGTCTTGCCACCGAGGCCCATCGGACCGATGCCGAGAGAATTTGCCTCGGCGAGCACAGTTGCTTCTAGTTCGGCGAGCGCGGGATCAGTGGAACGTTCACCGATTTGGCGCAGGAGTTGGTGTTTTGCCTCCTCGGCGCCGCCCGCGCGGTCTCCACCGATGCAGACTCCCAAGATGCCAGGGGCGCAGCCCTTGCCTTGGGCGCGGTAAACCGCATCCAGGATGCACTTCTTCACGCCATCGAGGTCACGACCGGCATGCAGCGTCTCGTCCGGCAGGGTGTATTGAATGCCGACATTCTCGGAGCCGCCGCCTTTGAGCAGCAGGGTGACTTTCGGTGGCGCGGAAATGTCGTCGGTTTCCTCCCAGTGGAAAGTTGGGTTCACATAGCCGAGGTTGTTGCCAGTATTGTGTCCAGTCACGCTTTCCACGCAATTCTGTCGAAGCAGCCCCCGTCGCGTGGCCTCAACGACCGCGCGTTCGGCATCGGACTTGAAACGGCGCCGTGGAAAATCCTCCGATGCGGTCACGTAGAAATGGATGGTCCCCGTGTCTTGGCAGAGGGGCAGTTGCCGTTCT
>JAFYIW010000314.1 GCA_017538465.1 Victivallales bacterium | reverse complement strand
GCACCCTCGCGGATGATCACTGGCGTCTCGCCCAACAGCGAGACCACGGTGGAGGCCTGACCGCCCGTGACCGTGATGACTCCGCCGTCCACCGCGACGTCTGGCTCGCCGTCCAGCCCCTTCACCGCATCCTTAATATTGATGGCCGCCGGCGTTCCGGAGAGGTTCGCGCTGGTGGCCGCAAAGACGCAGTTGCACTTTTTCAGCAAGTTCAGCACGAAGGGGTGGTCGGGAATGCGCAGTCCGATGGTGTCCGTATATGAGGCGTTCGGCACCACCACCGTCAAGGCTCCTGGCCAGAACTTCGCCGACAACTTCCGCAGCGCAGGCAAATCCGCCACGCCCGCCGCCAGCGCGGTTTCCAGCGACGGCGCAAGCATCTGCAGACGCTTGCTCGCCGGACGGTGCTTCAGGTGGTAGATGCGCTCACGCCCCGCCGCGCTGTCCCATCGCGTCACCAGTCCATAGACCGTCTCGGTTGGCAAGGCCACCACGCCGTCGGCCGCCAGGACCTCCGCACAGATATTTACTGCATCTAATTTTGTATCGATTAGTTGTTTCATTATTACTTATTTCGCCAGTTTGACCAGCTCCTCGACTTCTTGAAGCTGATGCTTGGGATCGTTGCTGAAGAGAGTGGGCACGGCACCAGCACGTCGAAAAAGTCCATGGCGTGTCTCGATGACCACACGGGCATTCGCCACGGAGACTCTCACCAAGTGGTTCTTCCGTGCCCAAACATGGATGCGGCGCACGGCCAGGAGGTTCTTGACAGCCTCAGGCAGGGCCCCGAAGCGATCCGTCAACTCCTTGCCAAAAGCATCTACCTGCTCTGGGGTAATCAATTCATTGAGGTGTTTGTAGATGCCCACGCGCGCGGCCTCGTCGTCGATGTACTCTGGAGGAATTGCCGCCTGGAGTTTCCCTTTGACGGGGGTAAGCGAATTGCAGACCATGTCCAATTCCACAGGCACGGCCTGTCGGGTGGCGACGGGCTGGTTCTGCAGGCGTGCGACGGCGGCTTTGAGCAGATCGCAGTAGAGGTCGAAGCCCACGGCGGCGATATGGCCAGACTGCTCGGCGCCCAGCAGATTGCCCGCGCCGCGAATCTCCATGTCCTTCATCGCCAGTCGGAAACCCGCACCCAGGTGGGTGAAGCGTTTGATGGCGGCCATGCGCTCCTGGGCATTGCGTGGCAAGACTCCCATCGGCGGCAGGAGCAAATAGGCGTAGGCCTGCCGGAAATAGCGCCCCACGCGACCGCGCAGCTGGTAGAGTTCGGAGAGGCCGAAGCGTTCCGCATGGTCGATGATGATGGTATTGGCGTTCGGGATGTCGATGCCAGACTCGATGATGGTGGTGCACAGCAGCACATCGCTTTGCCCTTTCACGAAATTCGTCATCACCTCCTCCAGGTCATCTGGAGTCATTCGGCCATGCGCCACCGCAATGCGGGCCTGCGGCACGAGCTGCTGGAGAAACTCCTCCACTTTATATATGGTCTGCACACGGTTGTGCAGGAAGAAGACCTGTCCGCCGCGCTCCAGTTCGCGCGTGATGGCCTCGGTGATGAGCACTGCGTCGTAGTTGGCAACGATGGTGTTCACTGGCAGACGATTCGCCGGGGCGGTCATGATGGTGGAGAGATTGCGCAGACCAGAGAGGCTCAGGTAGAGCGTGCGGGGAATCGGCGTAGCGGTCATCGTAAGCACATCCACGCTGGCGCGAAGTTCCTTGAGCTTCTGTTTATGCCGCACGCCGAAGCGTTGCTCCTCGTCGATGATGACCAGCCCCAGATTGGCGAAATGCACGTCCGAAGAGACCAGTCGGTGGGTGCCAATCACGATATCCAGCTCCCCGCCAGCCAGACGATTCACGATTTCCCGCTGCTCGGCCGCGGTGCGGAAACGGCTCAGCACCTCCACCCGTACAGGAAACTCGGCCAGACGGCTCACGAAGGTCTGGTAGTGCTGCTCGGCAAGCACGGTCGTAGGCACCAGCACCGCGACCTGCTTGTTGTTCATCACCGCACGGAAGGCCGCCCGCAAGGCGACCTCGGTCTTGCCATAGCCCACGTCGCCGCAGAGCAGACGGTCCATCGGCTTTTCGGCGGCCATGTCCTGATAGCACGCCTCCAGCGCCTCCTCCTGGTCTTTGGTGAGCGCATAGGGGAATGAACTGGCGAAGGCGCGTTCCCAGTCCACGGCTGGCTGGAATTGGAAACCTGGCGAGGCGCTGCGCACGGCGTCCAGCCGAATCAGTCCTGCGGCCAAATCCCATGCGGCATTCTGCGCCTTCTCCAACGTGGTGCCCCAATGACCGCTGCCCAGCCGAGAAAGCGACGGTTCCCGTTTGGTGCCACCCACATAACGGCTGACCAGGAAGGACTGGTCCAGGGGCACATAGATGCGCACGTCATCCGCGAACTCCAGCTCCAGGGCCTCCAGACGTTCGCCACCGATCTCCTTGAGGCAAATGCCATGATATCGGCAGATGCCGTAGTTGACATGCACTGCCAGTTCGCCTTCCTCCAGCTCCAGGACTTCATCTGGCGAGGCG
>JAFYIW010000037.1 GCA_017538465.1 Victivallales bacterium | reverse complement strand
GCGAGCGCACGCATGGGCGTGCCCGGTCGGCGGGTATCCTCTCACAGCCGCGAAGCGGCGAGCGCACGTTTAGTGCGCTACCATGCGTAACCGACTGCAAGCGCCCGCAAGGGCGCGCAGCTGTCGGTGGGAGGACACCACAAAATCAGCGCCTGAAGGGCGCGATTAATCATTGTCCTGCAAGAAGAACTTTTCGTCGATTTCACAGCCATTCTCTGTCAGTAGATTTCGCAATTCTGTCTCCAGATTTACCGACAAGTGGTGTTCTTTTTGTCGTTTGATGTAATTGATGACTACTTCTTTTTCGTTTAGACTGTAAGTAAATGCGGCATACCCCGTTGCCCATCCTTGAAACAATGGGAAATGCGGGTTGTCTTGGAGCCATTTTGATGTGGAGCACTTCAAGTCTCGCATGAAATCAGCCAATGCGAATTTGGGCGATAGTTCGATGAACAGGTGGAGGTGTTCAGGCATGCCGTCAATCCGATATAAAATGGATTCCTTGTTTTTGACAAAACCCCAGATATACCTGTATAACTCGTCTTCGTGTGCAATGTCTATCGCTGGGACACTGTATTTGGTGCGGAAAATGATGTGGTAAAAAGTTCGGGTGTAGCTCATGAGGTTTCGTGGGGTTGTCGCGCCCTTGCGGGCGCAGGTTATGGTGGTGGTGCTCCCTCCGCCCGCCGCGTGCCTTTCAGGCACTTGCGGGCGGTTACGCATGGTTGCGCACTCCGTGCGCTCGCCGCTTCGCGGCTTTTTGAAATGCCTGCGCCTAGGCGATGTCGCACTCCTCGCCCCGCGTGCCAAGCATGGTCAGGACCGTCTCGTCGATGTAGTTGTCGATGAGCACCAGGGACCTCCGTGCGCTCTTGATGAGCTTCATCGCGGTGGCGTAGGCGTCGCAGATCTGCCCGTCGAAGAGCACGCCCTCCACCGGCGGCAGCGCGGTCTTGAGGATGACGCCGATCTGCTCGTCGTGCCTGGCGACTTTGGTCTCCAGGCGGTCCAGACGGTCGTTGACCGCATAGCCGCGCAGGAGATAGTCTTTCAGAACCGTGGTGGCCCATCGGCGGAAGAGAATGCCTTGGGGTGATTTGACCCGGTAGCCGACGGAAAGTATCACCTCAAGATTGTAATATTCGACCTGATAGCATTTGCCATCGGTGGCAGTTGTCGCAAATTTTGCGATAACTGGTGGATAGATAGTTTCAACTGTCGCAGATTTTGCGACAGTTGAAACAGGGGAAAGTTCTTCGTGCAACGCATTGGCGATATGTTTTCCTATGGTTTTTATGTCACGGCCAAATAATTGGGCTATCTGGTGGCGATTGAGCCACACGGTGTCGTTTTCGAGGCGCACTTCCAGGCGGATGGTCTCGTCCGGCTGATAGACGATGATTTCGTTGGTTTGGTCAGACATGGCGGTTCTCCAAGTGGTGAAGTGAATGCGTCTGGTTGGTTCACACGCATACTTTACACCGCTTCGGAAAACGGCTGAATAAATTCTCAGAAAGTATTAATAATCATATATTTGATTGGTAATTCGTTGGAAATTACCGCGACCGGAAGCCTTAGCGATAGATTTTGGGTTCGATTTGGGCGGGGCGCGGTAGTATCGCCAGAGTTCGCATGCGCCGTCGAAGACCGCCCATGGGAGGAATGAGGATATTAGCCTAGTGTTCTGTACTGTTACAGACTACTCGTTTCAGTTCAACAGAAAGGAATCGTAATTGCGTGGCGTTATGACCTCTGTCTCTGCGTCAGGATATGCCTTCCTGAAGGCAAGAGGGATTTTTGCGGAAGAGTTCCTGTCGGACTTGATTTCCCACGCCTTGAGTTTTCCTTCTGCTTCCTCCAGGTAGTCGATTTCGTGGCTTTGCGGAGCCATCGTGCGCCAGAAGAACTCCCTTGGCGGGAACGGGAGGTTGGCGTTGGACTTGACACGCTCCATGATGAGGTAGTTCTCCCACATGTGGCCAGCGTCGGGTCTGGAAGCCAGCGGCGAGAAGTTGCCGATGACCGCATTGCGGATGCCGAGGTCATAGAAATAGACCTTGAATCCCTTTTTGATTTCATTTCGCAGGTTTCTGCTGAATGCGCCAAGCGGGTGGACGATGTAGCATTTGGCAAGCAAGTCAATATAGCGGTCAACGGTCTTGATGTCGATTCCCGCAAGTGCTGACAATTCGCCCAGGCTTACCTCTGAGCCAATCTGGAACGACAAGGCACGAACCAGGCGGTCAAGGCTGCTGGGTTTCTTCAGCCCGTCAAGCGCATAGATGTCCTTGAACAGATAGCTGCCTGCAATTTCCGACAGCAAGGCAGGCTCCTCGCCTGGATGTGCCACCACATCGGGATAGGAGCCGAAAAGCAGACGTCTTTCACGTTCCTGGATTTCCTCGAACAGACCGCGTGCAGACACCAGTTCGCGAAAGGTCAACGGCGGGAGACGGCACTCGAACTTGCGGCCGGTTAGCGGCTCCGCCGTGCGGTTCATCAGCTCGAAGGCGGAGGAGCCAGTGGCAATGACTTGGACCTCCGGCAGCTCATCCGTGACCAGTTTCAGTCCCATGCCTATGCCATCAATGTGCTGAGCCTCGTCCACGACCAGCAGACGTCGGGTGCCAAGCAAAAGACGCCACCCGGCGGTCGAAATGCCGGAAAGCCTGGCTCTGACATCGGGGTTGTCCCCATTCAGCCATAGGACATCCCCTTCGCTCTGGCCAGACACAAGATGCCGAACCAACGTCGTCTTGCCACTTTGGCGCGGACCATATAGGATGAGTGCCTTGCCGCCGAAAAGCCTTTTGCGCAATTCTTCTTCGATGGTTCGTTTTATGTATTTCATGCTTCAACCCCGTCAAAAAATAAGGATTTATTGAATTGATTCATAAAATACACTAGTTTTTTGGGATTTCAAGCCCCCCAAAAAAACAACTCATCCAAGCCCCAAGGAGATTTTTGTCCAGCTGACAGATGACGATTCTGCCGTTCGGGCAATCCGCACGTCACTTGATTTCGACGATTTCGATGCCGGCGATTCGTGCGTAGTCCTCCATGTATTCCATGGTGAGCGCAGGGGTGTTCACGCTATGGTGGGCACCACCCGCCTCGATCCAGCGTCGGGCGCTTTCGCGGAGATTGGGCTTGGGAATCCGGACCGTGCTGGCGACGGGGAGTCTGGCGAGTTTCTTGTCGGGCTTCACGATTTCGAGTTCGTTGACGACGAGCCGGAAGCGGTCACCCAAGTCGATGATGGTGGCGTTAAGCGCGGGACCTGGTTTCGTGGTGAATACCAACCTGGCGGGGTCGGCCTTCCCGCCGATGCCGAGCGGATGGACCTCCAGCGAGGGCTTTCCGGCGGCGATGGAGGGACAGACTTCGAGCATGTGGGCGCCTAGGACACGCTCCCGCCCTGGCTCAAAGTGGTACGTGTAGTCCTCCATGAAACTCACGCCGCCCGGCAAGCCCGCCGCCATGACTTTCACGGTGCGGAGGAACGCGGCGGTCTTCCAGTCGCCTTCTGCCCCGAAGCCATAGCCCTCTTCCATGAGCCGCTGGCAGGCAAGCCCCGGAAGCTGCTGGAGACCATAGAGGTTCTCGAAGGTGGTGGTGAAGGCGGTGAAATTGCCGTCCTCCAGGAATGCCCGCAGGCCGATTTCCTGCTTGGCGGCGGCCAGGAAAGATCGCTTTTCCGCCACTCCCTTCTTGGGCACGGTGTAGAGTTCGTAGTAGTGCCTGACAAGCGCCTCGGCCTCCTTGTCCGTCACCGCGTCGATGAACTTGAGGACGTCGGGGACGGCATAGCCGTTGCAGGAGTAGCCGAACTGGATCTGCGCGGAGACCTTGTTGCCCTCGGTCACCGCGACCTCGCGCATGTTGTCGCCGATGCGCGCGACCTTCATGGTCTGCGAGTCGGCCCACGCGGCGGCGACGCGTGCCCAGACGCCGATTTCGTGCTGGACCGCCGGATCCCCGTAGTAGCCGTTGACGACCTTGCGACGGAGTCCGATGCGTGTGCAGATGAAGCCGAATTCGCGGTCGCCGTGTGCGGCCTGGTTGAGGTTCATGAAATCCATGTCGATGGTGGACCACGGGAGGTCGCGGTTGGCCTGGGTGTTGAGATGGAGCATGGGCTTGTGGAGAATCTTGAGCCCGTTGATCCACATCTTGGCGGGCGAGAAGGTGTGCATCCAGCAGATGACGCCGATGCAGCGCGGATCCGCATTGGCCTCCTGGATGGCGGCGACCACCTCCTCGTTGAGTTTCACGGTGGGCACCCATTCGATGGCGATGGGAATCTCCTTGGAGGCATTCAGGGCCTTGACAACCCTCTTCGCATTCTCGGCGACTTGCCGGAGGGCGTCGTCGCCATAGAGGTGCTGACTGCCAGTGATGAACCGGATGCGGTATTGCCTGAAGTCAATTTTGGCCATAGTATGCGTCCTTGCCGTGTTTGCGGTTGTAGTGCTTCTGGATGAGAGTGTCTTTGAGACGATGCGCGTCGGGGTTGATGGCCTCGGTGAGGAACGCCATCTTGCAGAGTTCCTCGAGGATGCGTGCATGGTAAACGGCCTTGGCGACCGTGGCGCCCCAGGTGAAGGGGCCATGCCCTGCGACAAGCGCCATGGGGATTTCGGATGGGTCGAGGCCGTGCCGGCGGAAAAAGTCGATGATTTGCAGGCCGGTTTCGGTCTCGTAGTCGTTCTGGATGCATTCGTCCGGCATGAAATCCGTGCAGGGGATGTCGGTCGCGAGATGGTCGGCGTGGGTGGTGCCGTAGAGCGGAACCGCACGGGCGGCCTGCGCCCAGGCGACCGCGTAGGTGGAGTGCGTGTGGACGACGCCGCCGATGGCGGGGAACGCCTTGTAGAGTTCCAGGTGGGTGTTGGTGTCGCTGGAGGGACGGAGCGCGCCATCGACGACCTTGCCGTCCAAATCGACAATCACGATGTCCTTCGGCGCAAGCGCGTCATAGAGGACGCCCGAGGGCTTGATGGCGAAGACGCCGGTCTGGCGGTCGATGCAACTCACATTGCCGAAGTTGTAGAGGACGAGGCCGAGCCTGGGGAGTTCCATGTTGGCCTCGAAGCATTCTTCTCGCAGGGATTCGTAGTTCATATTCAGAAGCCTCCTTTTTCCAGCAGGTTGCCGAAAGTCAGATACCGCTGGTAGAGTCTCTCATAGACGGGAGTGGCGTCGCGGTTCGGGAAATACTCGGCGTCGAAGCCGGCGCCCATGTGCTCCATGGCGTCCTCGACACGTGGGTAGAGACCTGCGGCGACTGCGCCGAACATGGCGCTGCCGAGGGCGCAGGTCTGGTCACACGCGGCGACTTTGATGGGGAGCCGGAACACGTCGGCGCACATCTGCATGATGAAGGGGGACTTGCGACTGATTCCGCCCGTCATGATGACATTCCGGATGGGAATCTCCTGCGCCCGGAAGTGGTCGATGATGGCGCGGGCCCCGAAGACGGTGCTTTCGACGAGCGCGCGGTAGAGCATGGGCGCGGTGGTTCCGAGGTTGAGTCCGCAGAT
>JAFYIW010000313.1 GCA_017538465.1 Victivallales bacterium | reverse complement strand
CGCGTCGGCATCCTGATGCCGGCCACCACCATCGCCACGCTGCTCTATCTGGCCACCCAGTTCGCCGGAAAAGTGCCGGTGATGATCAACTGGACCGTCGGCAACCGCAACATGCGCCACTGCGTGGAAAGCACCGGCCTGAAGCACATCCTGACCTCCGAGGCGCTCGTCGAGCGGCTGAAAGGCACGGGCGTGGACTTCAGCGGGCTGGAGGATACGCTTCTGCCGCTGGAGCGCGTGGCCAAAGGCGTCTCCATCTGGCGCAAGCTCTGGTCATTGCTGATGAGTCACTTGAGCTGGCGCAGCCTCTGGAAGGCTCCGGTTCCCCCGACCGCCGCCATCCTCTTCACCTCCGGCTCCGAGTCCATGCCCAAGACCGTGCCGGTCATCCACGAGGCCATCATCGCCGACTTGAAATGTTCCGTGCTGGGAATGCATTTCCGCAAGGACGCCTGCCTGCTGGGAATGCTCCCGCCTTTCCATTCCTTCGGGCTGCTGCTCAACACTCTGTTCACCTGCGTGACCAACATCCGCGTGGTTTATCACCCCAATCCCACCGAAGGCGCCATGCTGGCGCGGCTCACCGCCGCCTACAAGGTCAACTTCTTCTGCGGCACCCCGACCTTCATCACCAACATCCTGCGCAACGGCACCACGGAACAGCTGGAGACCCTGCAGTTCATCGTCACCGGCGCGGAGAAATGCCCCCAGACCACGCTGGACCTGATGCACGAGAAGGCGAAGAACGCGAATCTCTACGAGGGCTACGGAATCACGGAATGCGGGCCGATCGTCTCCCTGAACCAGCCTGGCTTTGTCAAATTCGGCTCCATCGGGCGTCTGATGGCCTGCTCCGAAGGGGTGGTCACCGACGAGGCGTGCACCCGCCGTCTCCCGCCCAACACCACGGGCATGCTGCTGGTGCGCGGAACCAATATCTTCAAGGGGTACATCAACTTTGACGGCCCCTCGCCCTTCGTCCAGTTCGAGGGGAAGGAATGGTACCGCACCGGCGACTTGGTGCAGATGGACGAAGAGGGCTTCGTCTATTTCATGGGGCGCCTCAAGCGCTTCGTGAAGATCGGCGGCGAGATGATCTCGCTGCCGGCCCTGGAGGAGGTGCTGCTGGAGACTTACCCCAACCCCGCGCTGGACCACGGCCCTTCGCTCGCGGTGGAGGCCCTCGGAACCGACGATGCGCCGGTCATCACCCTCTTCTCCACTTTGCCACTGGAGCGCGACGCCGTCAACGCCACCTTGCGCGCCAAGGGCTTTTCGCCGATCCAGTCCATCCGCCAAATCATCCAGCTCCCCGAAATCCCCTGCCTGGGTTCCGGGAAGACCGACTACCGCACCTTGAAAAAACACCAACAACACTGACGCAAATGAAACGTCTAACCCTTCTGCTTCTGGCTCTGATTGCCGCCAGAACCCTGGCCGAGACCGGCTGGAATTTTCAGCTTGCCGACGACGTGAAGCTCCACCTGGGACTCGACGAGCGGGTCCGCTATGAGAGCTACAGCCGCGACACCCTCTATCCCGACGGCGGTCTCAAAGGCCCCGCCGTGCAGTACTACCGTTTCCGCACCCGCGTCTGGGGCAAGCTGGACATCGGCGAGGACCTCACGTTGAACCTCCGCCTGGTCAACCGCAGCCAGTGGTACACCAGCCACATCTCCGACCCCAACAACATCCACCACGGCGGCTCTACCTGGGACTTCCCGGACGAGACGACGCTCGACCTGGCCAACATCGAATGGCGGAACCTCGGCGGCGTGGAGGGTCTCTCCGCCACGCTCGGCCGCCAGGGGCTCAGCTTCGGCAACGGCATGATCTTCTCCGAGGGAACGCCCCACGACCAGGCCAGAACCAGCTACTGGGACGGCCTGCGCCTCCGCTACAAGGACGACACGGACGACGCCAATCTGATGGTCCTCTACAACACCTGGAAGGACCGCTGGCCCCGCGTCAACGACCGCAACCGCCGCCTGCGCGCCGGCGACATCTTCACCGTGGCCGCCTACTGGACGCACCAGGTCAACGACGCCTTCAAATTCGACCTCTACTATGTCTATGACGACATCGAAGACGACTATCCCGAGACTCGCGAGCGCTGCTATCCGGCGGACATGAACTACTCCCTCCACACCACGGGCGGGCGGCTCTTCGGCAAGCCGCTGAGCTGGCTGGAATACAGCCTGGAAGGCGCCATGCAGTTCGGCCGCGATCCCGAAGGCCGCGCCAACCAGGGCAAGATGGCGGACGCGCGGCTGCGCTTCCTGCTGCCGGAGGAGTGGATGAAGAGCTCCATTGGACTGGCCTACACGCACTTCTCCGGAGACCACGGCTCCACCGGCAAGAACGAAGGCTGGGTGCCGCTCTGGTCCGCCTGCCCTCTCTGGGGCGAGAACCTGCTCCCCGTGATGCTCAACAGCTACTGGAGCAACCTGAACTTCTATCAGGCGGACTTCACCTTCGAGCCCATCGACAAGGTCCAGGTGAAGTGGCGCACGGCCGCCGTCTATGCCGTGCACGAGGACGGCGCCGTGGGCCTCTCCCAGGGCGCCACGGGCGGCGGGAGCTACGTCGGCTGGCTGAACTCCTTCTTCGCGGGCTACACCTTCAACGAGCATCTCTCCTTCTGGGCCGAATACACCTGCCTGAAGACGGGAAACTACTACCGCAACGGGCGTGACCCGCACTGGATCCAGCTCCAGGTGATGTATAATTTCTAAATCCCGCGCTGACACTCAACGAGGAATGGCGAGACCTTTGAGAAAGGTTCCGCCATTCCTTTTTGGTTTGCGCACATACGCCTAAGGGGAATTGCTTCCAATATATTATCCAGGCAGGCTCACTCTCACTCCTTTGGAGAGGCGGTTTCTGCCTGGCGTTCTTTTTTGTCGCATTCAGCGACGAGGGAATCGATGGCCTCGGCGGTGACTTCCGCCTCGACACGGGCGAGCTCCTGATTGTCCTGGTCAAACAACACCGCGGCCGGCAATCTCTCCACCTGGAAAGTCCGCTTCACATCAGAGGCGTCGATTCCGGTGGTGACCAGCACAATATTGCAGACACCTTCATGGCGCCGCTGCGCTTCCGCGACCATTCCGCGGACCTCCTCGTCAGGCAACGATATCACCACCATCAAGGGCAGATCCGACCGCTCGCCGCCTGACACTATCACGGGCTCCGCATTGACCGGCGGAGCCGGGGGCTGTGAGGAGTCGTTCTGACCAAGCCGTGTGAAGCGGTTGATCCACCACGCGGCAATCAGCAATATCGCGACGTAGATGAAGATGCGCGGGGAAAGCAGTCGTGACTTGATTTCAGGCCGTTGGAAGTTCATGATGCCTTATTCGACGTGAAAGATGTCGTGGAGGGCGGCACGAAGGGCGTTGGCACGATGGGAAAGGGAGTTCTTGATGGCGGCGGGGAGCTCTCCGAAGGTCTGGGTGTAGCCATCGGGAATGAAAGCGGGATCATAGCCGAAGCCGCCGTCGCCGTGCGCCTCGGTGGCAATGCGGCCACGCACCTCGCCCTCGCAGGTGCCCTCCACGGTGCCATCCGGGGAGGCGACGGCAATGACGCAGACAAAGCGCGCTTCGCGCTCCATCACGCCTTCCAGGTTGCGGAGCAGCTTCGCCAGGTTCCGTCCGTCATTGCCTCCTTCTCCTGCATAACGGGAAGAATAGACGCCCGGCGCGCCTCCCAAGGCGAAGACCTCCAGCCCGGAGTCATCCGCCAGCACAGTGCGGTTCAATGCCTTTGCGGCCGCCACGGCCTTTTTGACGGCGTTCTCGCGGAAGGTCCTGCCGTCCTCGACCACCTCCGGCATTCCTCCGCACTCGTTCGCGCCAAGAACCTGATAGCCGTATGGTTCAAGAATCTGTTTCATTTCCTGCACTTTGTGCAGATTGCCGGTGGCGACTACAATCGTATTCATGGGAATGAAAAAAGAAAATGCTTTGTTACCCAAGAAGGTGCCTAATTGCACTTCTACAATTCTACGGGGGAGGCGCCCCCGCACCCCTGCTGTTTGAAAACTCGGCTTAGTTAGGTGCCCTCGCGGGAAACATGGCAAAAGAAAATTACGAATTACGCATTACGAATTATTCCTTCGTGCGTGGACTTGGAGGATGGCGATTTCGGCGGGGGTGACGCCGTCGATGCGGGCGGCCTGTCCCAGCGATTCCGGCTGGCGTTTCGTGAGCTTCTGCCGTGCCTCGACGGAGATGCCCGGGAGGTCGTAGTTGAAGTCACGTGGCAGTTTCCATGCATCCAGGTCAAGCATTGTCTTGGCGTGTTCGCGCTGTTGGGCAATATAGCCCGCATAACGCGCATCGATGTGCAGCTGCTCCATCACCCGCGGGGAAAAGGTTGGCAATTCCGGATGAGCATCGTAGTGGAAATCCGGACGCGCCAGCAATTCCAGCACCGAATGGCCCTCCAGGCGAATATTTGCCAGGCTTCGCCGTGCGTCCTCGAGATCGCGTTCCAGTTGTTCCACCCGATCCAGCGATTCGCGGGAGGCCAGGCCGATTTCATAGCCGAGACGGGTCAGGCGCCGGTCGGCATTGTCCTGCCGCAATTCCAGCCGATACTCCGCACGGGAGGTAAAGAGCCGGTAAGGCTCCACGATTTCCTTCGTGACCAAGTCGTCAATCATCACCCCGAGATACGCCTGGTCGCGACGCAGCCGCAACGGCTCGCCGCAATTGCCGGCGAAGCGCGCGGCGTTCACCCCGGCGACCAGTCCCTGTCCGGCGGCCTCCTCGTAGCCGGAGGTGCCGTTCAGCTGTCCCGCCAGAAACAGCGACGGATAGCGTCGCACCGCCAGCGAGGTGTCAATCTGGCTGGGAAAGACGAAGTCATACTCGATGGCATAGGCGTAGCGGGAGATGAAGGCCTGTTCGCAGCCCGGCAGGGAGCGCACCATCTGCCACTGCACGTCGATGGGCATGGAAGTGGACATCCCATTCAGGTAGTATTCGTCCGTGCACTCCCCCTCCGGTTCGACAAAGATATGATGGCGCGGATGCTCCGTGAAGCGGACCACCTTGTCCTCGAAGGACGGGCAGTATCGCGCCCCCACGCCCTTGATCACCCCCGAATACATCGCCGAACGCGTCAGATTCGCCCGCACGATTTCCGCGGTCTTTTCGGTCGAGTGCGTGAGGTAGCAGGGCCGCAGATCCAATGGAAGCCGTCCGAAGAAGGGCGTCGCGGTGTCGCGCTCACCAAACGAGAAACGCCGCCCATTGGCATCGGATGGCTGGACGGTCATCGCGGCAAAGTCGATGCTCTTGCCCAGCACCCGCACTGGCGTGCCGGTCTTGAGGCGTCCCATCTCCAGCTCCAGGCCATTGCGAAGGCATTCGGAAAGCCGTGATGCCGCGGCATCGCCGGCGCGTCCGCCAGGGATTTGCTGAAGTCCAAAATGGAGCGTCGCGGCCAGGAAAGTGCCGGTCGCCAGCACCACCGCCTTGGCATGCCACTCCTCGCCGAAGGCGGTGCGCACTCCGCAGACCTGCCGCTTCCCGTCCAGCAGCACTGCGGTCGCCTCGCTCTGGAGCACATCCAGATTCGGCGTGCGCTCCAGCACGAATTTCATGCGGCGCTGATAGATCGCCTTGTCGCATTGGGCGCGAGGGGAGAAAGCGGCGGCGCCCATGGACTCGTTGAGCATCCGAAACTGGATGGTCGTGGCGTCGGCATTGCGTCCCATCTCGCCGCCCAGGGCGTCGATTTCGCGCACCAGCTGTCCCTTGGCCACGCCGCCGATGCAGGGATTGCAGGACATCTGGGCGATGTGGTCGTTGTTGAGCGTCATCAACAGCGTCCTTGCGCCCAGGCGTGCCGAAGCCAATGCGGCCTCGCAGCCCGCGTGTCCTCCGCCTACCACGATCACATCGTATTCCAGTTCCTTCATCGACATGCAAAAAAATCCCGGCATCCCTTTTGGGGGACACCGGGATGAGATGGTGCTCGAGGCGGGAGTTGAACCCGCACGGGTGTTACCCCATTAGGCCCTCAACCTAACGCGTCTGCCAATTCCGCCACCCGAGCATGAAATCTTTGATTGGCAATGCGCCTACTATACCCCACGCAAGTGGATTTGCAAATGGACACAGCAAAAAATCCGACATCCGGGGCTGCGGCAGACGAGTCATTCTTCTCCGCGACCTCGCCGCCCGCTCGCGTACACTCGCGTCCAGACAAACCAATGCCTGTCCCACAGTGATGAACAAAAATTATCCACTGAATAATTTTTGCTCAATACTGGGGCGTGGCGAGAAAAATGCGGTTCATGATGTATTTTGATGAAACCAACGGTTGTCCGCGCGTGTCCATTGGGATGTCTTTTGGCATGCGCCTTGCTTTAATAGTCAGACCTCTTCCCCATTGCCGTATGGCATCCGATGTCATTAAGGGCATCAAGTACTTGCAAAAATGAGAAAACTCTTACTTTCGTTATGCGCCGGCTGTTTTTTCGCGTGTCTTGACATCGTTTGCGGCGTGGACTGGGGCGACAGCGGTCTGAAGCCGGGCGGCGTGTATGTCGCCTGGGAGCTCAGTACGGACTTTGGCGTCGGCGGCGCGAAGACCTACGCCTACCTTGCGTTTGCCAATGAGAACTACAGCAACGGCGGATATCCCCCGGACACGGGGTCGCCGGACGGCAAATACAACGACCTGTCTTTGCTGAACCTCAAGGACAACAAGCGCTACGTGACGATTGCGAACAAGGTGAATGCCTACTTGGACTCCTTCGAGACGGATTGGCTGATGTATTTCAACACCCAATCGGGCAATCCTGCGACGGTGACTTTCCGTTGCCTCGTCAACAACCTCCCCGACAATACCAACGTCTCGGTCAGACTGCTGACAGTTGACGACGAGAGCTTTGAAATCACCGCGCTGACCGAAGGCGCGACCTGCGAAGTGACTTTGCCTCCCTCCACTTCGCCCAACTCCATCCTGGCCTTCTATGAGATTCCTCAGGCGACGGGAGTGGAATACGCGCTGTCGCTCTCCCCCGGCTGGAACCTGGTGGGCAATCCCTTCCTGGAAGTCATGGACGCCGGCGCCCTCTTTGACTACCCCGTGATGCGATGCGGCGCCCCCGCCCCCACACGGGTCACCGCCATGGCCGGCCTGGTTTCCGGCGCGTCCTACTGGGTCTTTAACCCCGGCGAGGAAATCCAGACCGTCACTCTGACCGGCACCGCCCGCATTGGCACGGAGACCAGTTTCCAGAATCTGACCAATGGATGGAACTTCGCCAGCCCCGTCGGCTGCTACAACAAGAACACCGGCGGCTTTGACGCGGCGACGGAGGTTCGCTCCGTCCAGTGGCGTTGGGAGGCTCCGGGACGACTTTTCGAGGCGGTTTCCACCCCGCCCGAAGTGGGCGTGGGATACATGGTGAAGGAAGGCGCGGATAGCGTGGATGCCGGAAACTGACGCCGTGCCGGGAAAAAAAGCGCCTCTGTAGTGGAAATTTCGTTTTGTGCCGCTATATTGAAAAGCGACTGATTTCATTCGTAACTCTTTAAATAAGGAAAAAATAATGAAAATCAAATTCCCCGTCGTATTGGCAGCTCTGTTGCTTGGTTGCTTCATGGCCACGGCATTCGCCGCCAACTTCACCGTGGACGTCAAGATCGGCTCCGCCTCCGCAGGCACCTCTCTGACCTTCGGTGCCGGTTCCGCCCAGGAACAGCCCTTCCCCCCCGTCTCCCTGATGTTCGGCGTCAAGGACATCTTCCTGGCCAACCCCGCCAATTTCACTGCGGACGCCGATGTCTCCGGTGACCTCTCCCGCCTGGCCGTGGACGTGCGCTCCGGCGCCACCCAGTGGGTCATCG
>JAFYIW010000312.1 GCA_017538465.1 Victivallales bacterium | reverse complement strand
TGAATCACCGGCACGCCCCGTTTTGATGGATGGATTGGCCAAGTAATTATTCCGTTATCTTGCTTTTCTTGCTGATGACCAGCAACGCGCCAATCATCAGGACCACGGCCACCGGGAAGACGATGAACCAGTTCTGCACAAATCCAGCCAGCAGGAAGGCGATTGCCGAAATGACCGCCACGAAGATGGCGTAGGGCAACTGCGTCGAGACGTGGTTGATGTGCTCGCAACGCGCACCCGCACTGGACATGATGGTGGTGTCGGAGATGGGCGAGCAGTGGTCGCCGCAGACGGAGCCGGCCAGGCATGCGCTCATGCCAATGTAAAGCAACGGGCTGGTAGCAGGGAAGATGCTGACCACAATCGGAATCAGGATGCCGAAGGTGCCCCAGGAAGTTCCAGTGGCAAAGGCCAGCACGCAGGCGACCAGGAAGATCACGCACGGCAGGAAACTATGCAGGCTGCCGGCTTTGCTGCCAACCAGATCGTTAATAAAATCGTCCGCGCCAAGGGCGCCCGTCATGTTCTTGAGGGCGGTGGCCATCGTCAGAATCAGGATGGCGGGAACCATCGCGCCAAAGCCGGTGGCGATGCATTCCATGGCGTCCTTGCTGCCGATCACGTACGGCATGAAGGGACGGTTCTGATTTTTGCCGCCCAGATTACGCCCGATGTAGTAGAAGATGGTAAGGACCAGAGCGACCATGCCGCCCCAGGGCAGCGCGACCGTCGCGTCAGTGTCGCCGAAGGCGTCAATGAAGCTCTTGCCTTCCAGGATTCCGCCATTGTAAACCAGTGCGAAAACGCAGGTGATAATCAGCAGCACAACCGGCAGAACCAAATCGCTGATGGTGCCGGCCCTGACCTGAGCGGTCTTGAGACCGCTGTCCACTTCCTTGCCATTGGTGAAGAGGTCGCCCTTCTCGACGGCATTGCGCTCATGCTTCGCCATCGGGCCGAAGTCCACCTTCAGGAAGATAATGGCCAGCACGAAGATGATGGTCAGCAGTGAATAGAAGTTGTAGGGAATGGCCTTGCAGAAGAGCTCAATGCCGTTGTACCCTGTGCCCTCGGAAAATTTGGCGACCGCAGCCGCCCAGGAGGAGATGGGCGCGATCATGCAGATGGGCGCCGCCGTGGCGTCAATCAGATAGGAGAGCTTGGCGCGGGAGATGCGCTTGGAGTCGGTCACGGGAAGCATCACGGAGCCGACCGTGAGGCAGTTGAAGTAGTCGTCGATGAAGATCAGCACGCCAAGCACGAAGGTCATCAGGGCCGCGCCAGTCCGGCTCTTGACATGCTTCTTCGCCCATTCGCCGAAGGCCTGGGCGGCGCCAGTGCGGTTCATCAGGGCGACCAAGATGCCCAGGATGACCAGGAAGATGATGACGCCGGCAATCCCCTGGACGGCCTCGATGAAGCCAGCAGTGATGATGACATCCATGAATTTCAGGAAATTCCCCTCGGCGACGAAGAGTCCGCCGATGCAGATGCCGATGAAGAGGGAAGAATAGACTTCCTTGGTGACCAATGCCAAAAGGATGGCCATCAACGGCGGCACCAACGCCCAGAAGGTGCCCTTGAAGTAGTTCGGGGCCTCAGGAGGCTCGGCCAATTCCTCCGTAGGAGCAGCATCTTCAGGGGCAACCACCCCAAGACCCTCTTCAACGGCAGGGATATCTGCGGCCACAGAGACCGCCGCGGCCCCAGAGCCCTCCACAATGGTTTGCTGTGGAACCGGTGCGTCATCCGCAAAGGAACACGGAACGACAAATGAAGTCAGCAGAAATGCGCCTAGAAGGCATGCAAAAGAGCATTGGAACTTATTCATAAAAATCCTTGTTCAAAAATGAAATGACGATGATGCAAAAAAGGGGGCCTCCACCTTGGCGGAAGCCCCGCTGGTTGTCTAGAGGTCATCCGTCCCTAGCGTTGCTTGCTCAAATTTGTCAGCTTGTCTGCCGACACTGACAATGATGCTTCGCAGCGTGTCATCATCTAGGTTGGCTGGCACTTTGGCGCAAAAGATCAGCATTTCATCATTAATCAGCTCCCAGGCGCCGATGATGTATTGATTGGATTCCATGGCGGCTTTCTTGATGACAGAGGCAGACACCGCTTCGCCTTCGGGAACCCGGTACCCACAGGACCAGATTTCACGCACTTCCAATGCGCCAATGGACTCGGTGACACTTCCAACGATAACCAACTGCGTACGCTCATCTTCATCGTCGTCACTTGTGTCAAAGATAATGCGGAAAGCGCCACTGTCATTGATTTCATACTGAACGTCCATACGCTTGAGCTGATACTCGATGCGGGGATCCGCCTCCTCGGCAAACAGACTGCCGGTCAGGCCAAACAGCATGCATACGCCCAGAAACAATGCAAGTTTTTTCATCTTTTCTCCTACCGTTTTGCTTGGTTGAACAACTATTGACTTTATCGAAAAACTGGTGAAATGGCCTGACATGTATCAATGCCGAATCCGAAATTACCTCCCTAATATAATAACGCTTTCCCAAAATTCTCTAAATCAATTCTATATTATCCGAAAAATCGCCTTTTCCACCATCAACTCCACCATCCCAATGAAAAACCTTGCCCGCCTCCGCGAATTCATCGCCAAGACCTTCACCGACACCCTCAAGCCCGCCGAAGGCGGACTCGCCCACCCCTACATCACCCCCGGCGGTCCCTACGCGAAGGACCTCTGGGACTGGGACTCCTACTGGACCATCCGCGCCATCTACGGTCTGGCCAATCTCGAAAACCGCACCGACCTTCTGGAGACCATCCGCCCCCACGCCTGCGGGACGCTCCTGAATTTCCTCGACCACCAGGGACCCGACGGCGCTCTGCCCATTATGATTCAAGCCAAGGACCCCGACCCCTTTGAATGCCTCCAGGGCCCCGATTTCAACATGGCGAAGCCCTTCGTCGGTCAGCTCGCCAAACTCCTTCTGGACCAGCACGCCTTCACGCCAGAGGAACTCGCGCCCTGCGTCCCGAAACTCCTGGCCTACCACCGCTGCTACTTCGACCGCTATCTCGACGAAAAGACTGGCCTGGTGGTCTGGGCCCTCGACTGGGGACTCGGCGACGATGACGATCCCGCCGCCTGGGGCCGTCCCCACCGTTCCTGCGCCTCCGTCTATCTCAACACCTTCCTCTATGCGGACATGAGGGCCGCCGACGAAGTCGCCGAACAATGCGGGCAAAGCGCCATCGCCGACGAATACCGCACCCGCATCGCCTCGCTTGGCGACGCCATCGAGAAGTTCTGCTGGGATTCGCGTGACCAGGCATACTACTCCGTGGATGTGCAGTGCCGACCCAACCGCGAGAAGAACCACCACTTCGGCACTCTGAATGTGGGGCTGGAGGCCTTCTGGTGCGGTCTTCGCATCAAAGTCCTGACCTGGATGAGCGCCCTGCCCTTCTGGGCCGGACTGGGCACCGACGCCCAGCTCGAGGCCTTTATCCAGAACAACCTCACCCCCGAACGCCTCTGGAGCGACCACGGCGTCCGCTCGCTCTCCAAGGACGAGCCGATGTACGCCCCCGAGGTCCCGCGCGGCAACCCCAGCAACTGGCTCGGCCCCATCTGGCTCGTCGCCAACTACGTCGTCTGGGAGATGCTCCGGAAACGCGGTCGCGACGACCTGGCCAGGCAACTCGCCGAAAATGTCACCAAGATGCTTGACGACGACCTCCAGACCTGTGGAAAGTTCCACGAATACTACTCTCCCGAAACTGGCCTGGGCGTGAACGCCCCCGGCTTCATGAGCTGGAACGCGCTCGCCGCACTAATGGAAGGTGAGAGGTGAGAGGTGAGAGGTCTGTCGTCCGACGTCTGACGCCTGACGTCCCGGCCTGACGTCCGACGCCCGACGTCTGACGTCCCGCCCGTCAGGCCGCAATCCCATTTTCCCCATGCAAGCCATCGACTGGAAAATCCTCTATACGAAGTATTGTGGTCCGGAGCAGCGTGCCGTGGAGTTCCTCTACCGCGAGATGGGCACCTGGCTCTTGCGCGAGCCAGGTGTCTATGCCATCCACACCATGGCCTGCGAACCTGCCACGACCATCGCCGGAGCTGACACCAATCTGCTGGTTCTGGGCTGTCTTCAGGAGAATGCCATCCTCCGTCGCTTCATCCAGCCTTCTGAGGTCCCC
>JAFYIW010000311.1 GCA_017538465.1 Victivallales bacterium | reverse complement strand
GCCTCTGTGGTGTTCCTGGGGTCAAAGTGGAGCAGAATTTCAATGCCGAGGAGGGGCAAACAGTGTCATATCGGGCCGCCTTCCACCCGTATGCACTTGAGGAATCCGCTCGGCGCCAATCGATTCAGCAGCTCACGCAGATTTTCCAACTGCATGAACGAGTGCTGAAGAACAAATGCGAACAGGCGCATGCGCGCGGGCGCGAGATCATCGTCGCCACGAAGATCCCCCGCGAGGATGCCACGCAGATGATGAGGGAACTGGAGGAATACTGGCGAGGCGTGGAGGGCAACCGTCCCTTCCTGGGAGTGAATGTCAAGGAGTCGTGGAAACGCATCTATCCGCTGGATTGCGAACTGGCGAATCTGCTGGGCTATGTGAACGATGTCGAAAAGGAATACCAGGCGGTGTGCGGCGGCCAGGCGGACTCCATGCCGCCGCAGATCGCCACGCAGAAGGTGACGGTCGCCCAGGGAATGAGCGGCATTGAGAGCATGATGGACGGCTTTCTCTGCCCGACCTACGGGAAATACACCTACAAGCATTACCGCGGGGGGCGTCCGGTGGAGGATGGGGTCAGCTACCAGGTGCAGCCCCAGAAGGGCGCGGACGTCTATCTGACGATTGACGAGACCATCCAGCAGATTCTGGAGGAGGAGCTCGCGGCGCTGTGCCTGAAGCATGACCCGGACCATGCTTACGTGATCATGATGGAGCCTTCGACGGGGGCGATCATGGCGGTGGCGCAGTATCCCCAGTTCAATCCCAATGACCGCAGCACGTATGCTCCGGAGAGCACCAGGAACCACTTCATTGCGCTGAGCTACGAGCCTGGCTCCATCATGAAGCCGGTCAGCCTGAGCGCCGTTCTGGCGAGTCGCCAGGCGAACCTGGACACCAAGATTGACTGCGAGAAGGGCGTGTGGTACTATTGCGGAATCCCCCTGCATGACTCCCATTCGTGCGGGGTGCTCACTCTGGCGGGGGTGATACAGCAGTCCAGCAACATCGGCACGGCGAAATTCGCGGTGAATCTGGGCGGCGAGGCGATGTATCGGCATCTGCTCCAGTTTGGCCTGGGCGAACGGTCGGGAATCGGATTCTATCCCGAGGGCCAGGCGCCGACGTTCTTCCGCCGGGAAGACCGCGGACGCTTTGCCGAATACCGCCATTGGGACAAGCTGAGCATCACGCGCTTTCCCATCGGCCAGGGACTGCGGGTCACTCCGATGCAGATTCTGCAGATGTGGTCGGCATTGGCCAATCATGGGGTGATGATGCAGCCGTATATCGTGGACCACGTCCAGTATGCCGATGGACGGGTGGAATACACGACGCCGCAGGTCAAAGGCCGCCCGATCTCCCCCGAAGTCGCCGAGCAGATGACCGAGGCGCTGAAGCTGGTCACCCAGAAGGAGGGCACGGGCAGACGCGCGGCCGTCCCCGGTTATGAGGTGGCCGGCAAGACCGGCACCGCGCAGCTGTGGATTAACGCCGATAAGGAAAAGGGAATTTTGGGACACTACAGCTCCACGGAATACTTCGCGTCTTTCGTCGGATTCGTTCCGGCGGACCAGCCGAGATTCCTGCTGTTGGTCTCGATCGACAACCCCAAAGAGGGTGCCCATACGGGTGGCGCCGCCGCGGCGCCGGTCTTTCAAAAGATTGCGGCCCGGACTCTGGAATATTTGCAGGTTCCGGGCGACGCAGAATCCGCGCAGAAGCATACCATCGGCTCTGTGCGCCGCTGAGTGGCATCGCCTGGCGGGTGGAGCGATATTGAGGCCGCCACCGCGCCTGGCAAGTCCACGGCAGCAGGACTTCCTGGTGGAGAGCTGGCAATAGGTGACCGCACAGACTATTTCTTCTCCGGGCGGACCGTCCCAATGGCTCCGGCAAGCCACAGATATTTTTGTCGGAGCCAGTATTGGCGGGCTGAAGCGGCTACAGGATTTCGTCCTCTCCCTCGGTGTCGGCGGGCACCTGGAATGCCTCGTCCTTAGAGACCTGTTTGAATTTTAGGTTGTTCTTGCGAATGATGGCGCGCACGATGGACGGCACGGGGAGGGTGGTTACAATGGAGAGGATGATGATGGCGTTGAAGAAATTGCCGTCAAGTATATTGAGGTTTTTTCCGATGGCGGCGGCCGCGAGCGTCGCGGAGAGTTGGGGGACCGTCATGAAGCCCGCGCACAGCCCCTCGGCGTTGCGGAAACCGGTGAGGCGGAGGGAGAGCCAGCCGGAGAAGAGCTTGGACGCGATGAGGCCAAGTACCGTCAGGAGGATGATTTGGAGGTTGTTGGCGGAGACGAAGGCGGAGAAGTCCGTGGCCATGCCGATGGAGATGAAGAGGAAGGGAATGAGCAGCCCATAGCCGATGCCCTCGAATTTGTAGAAGACCGCCGCCTGGATGCCCTCCTTGTGCAGCAGCGGCGAGAGGGCCAGTCCGGCGATGAAGGCGCTGACGATGAGGTTGATGCCGATGCATTCGCCGGCCAGGACGGTCGCCAGAATGGTCAGGAGCAGGAAGGTGACCAGCAGGTCGGCGTTGTTCTCCAGGCGTTTGATCATGCGTCTTCCAAGTTGGTTCACGATGAGGATGGCGAGTCCGATGAAGAGGAGGACCACCAGCAGGAACAACGGCAGGAACCAATATCCAAATATCTTTGGGTCCAAGGAATTGAAGATGGAAAGCCCGCCCTTTGCCAGGTCCATGCCCAGCTGGGTGCGGCGGAGCTGGACGGCGACGGCCAGGAGGATGATGCTGGCGATGTCCGTGATGACCGTTGAAATCAGCACTGCGGCGCCAAAGCGCGTCTTGGAGAGGCCGAGTTCCCGGATGACGGGGAAGACGATGCCCACGGAATGGGATGCGAAGAGCGATGCGTAGAGGAGTTTTCCCGCATAGTCGTTGGGACGGAAGAAATGATAGACCAGGAAGCCCGTCGCGGCGGGCACCGCGAAGGTCAGAATGCTGAGGGCGGCGACGGGCTTGCGGGCGGATTTGATGAGTTTGAAATCAGCCTCCAGGCCGGCCAGGGCCATCAGGAAAACGAGTCCGAGCGAGCCCAGCTCGTCAATCAGGGTGGTGAAATGCGTTTCGGCCAGCGCGGCGTCGCCGTTGATGTTGGAGAGCAGTTTCGCGAGGTGATGCACAAGATTGAAGCCGGCGGGGCCGACTGCCATGCCGACCAGCAGCAAGGCGATGACCACCGGGATGCCGAAACGTCGCAATATCAACGGCACCAGGGTGATGAGGGCGATGAAGATGATGAACAGTATAAGGAATGCCGAGGAATTCATCGTCGTGGAAGATGGTCAGTTAGGGCAAGCCCAAGGCGGTTACTGAATTTAAAATAGCGCGTCAAATGGGCAATGGAAAGTCACGGGAGCATTTCCTTTCCATGAAATCATGCCGAGATGGGGTAAATTATGCGCATTGTCAATTTTGAACCATGGATTCAGGAAACTCATGGATGTCGTTTATCGGCTAGAGAAGGAACTTCCCATTGCGGAAGTCGCGGCGCTCTATCGTATGGCGGGATGGCTGGATGGGGAGGCCGACGTGGAGCTGCTGGGGAAGATGCTGGATGGCGCCTTCGCGGTGCAGGCGGCGTTTGACGCGGAAACGGGACGGCTTCTGGGGCTGATGCGCGCCCTGTCGGATGGCTGCAGCGACGCCTATTTGGTGGATCTGGTCGTGCTTCCGGAGGCTCGGCGGCAGGGCATCGGCAAAGGCATTGTGGAACGCCTGGCCCGCCATCTTTCGTCATTGGGCGTGGACTGGATTGTCTGCATCGGCGCGCCGGGCACCCGGGAGTTCTATCGTTCCACTTCCGGGCGCCCGATGGAGGGATTCTTCCCTTTGAGGTTCACGGAGTAAAGACAGCCGGGTGTTTTCCATGTCTCCCTCGCAGCTCTCCCAGACTTTTCAGCCGTTGACATTGGCGGATGTGCCATGCCTGGCAGGCATATTGCGGTTCTCCCGTGAGCGCAGCTGCGAGTTCAGCGTCGCGAACCTCTACTTGTGGAGTTTCTCCTACCACGTCCGCTGG
>JAFYIW010000310.1 GCA_017538465.1 Victivallales bacterium | reverse complement strand
GCATAGCTTTTCAGCATCTCATCGACCATCGAGGACGCCGCCAAGTCAAGACTTGCTTTTACTCCGCTCACTTCAAAGAGCTGGTAGCAGACCTCGTAGTCGTTGGCAGAGCCCTTTGGGGGTTTCGCCGCCAGGAGGGGAAGGGTGCAGATGGCGAACAGGGCGAATAGGGCAAAACTGGCTTTCTTCATTTTCTTCTCCGTTGGAGTTTGGGAATGTCCCCTGTCATAAACGGGAAACAGGGCGTGGAAGTAATATAGTCTTCCTTCTGAAAATATTATTCCATCAGTGGTCAGGATTAGGAAGAAAGGCTAAATTAAGCCCATTGCGCGGGTTGCCGAGTCCATTGCAGCCCGTGCGCTTACGGAAAACCCTTCGCTTTTCCATGACTTCTCGCAAACGCATCACCATTGACTATCTGGTCATCGGCTCCGGACTGGCGGGGATGACAGCCGCGCTGGAGGCCGCCAGGCACGGCAAAGTGCTGATGGTCACCAAGGCCCGCGCCGAGGACTGCAACACGCATTACGCGCAGGGCGGCATCGCCTGCGTGATGTCGGAGGACCACGACTCCTTCGAGGCGCACGTCCAGGACACCCTGGTGGCCGGAGCCGGCCTGTGCAAGCCGGAGGTCGTGCGCGCCATCGTCAAGGCCGGCCCCGAACGGATCCGGAACCTCCAGGCGCTGGGCTGCCACTTCACCTTGCAGAAGGAAGTCACGCCGGATGTGCCGACGAGCCAGGGCAATGAGTATCATCTGGGCCGCGAGGGCGGACATTCGGCGCGGCGCATCCTGCATGCCGGCGACATCACGGGCCGCGAGGTCGCCAATGTCCTGCTGGCGCGCTGCCGGGAGAATCCGAACATCACCGTGTGGGAGAACCACCTGGCGGTTGACCTCATCTCCACTCGCCACATCGACTGGCAGGGCGACAATGCCTGCCTGGGGGCCTACGTCATCGACACGGCCACCCACGAGATCGACACCATCATCGCAAAATTCACCTTCCTGGCCACCGGCGGAGCGGGAAAGGTTTACCTGTGCACCTGCAATCCGGACGTCGCCTGCGGGGACGGCGTGGCGATGGCCTACCGCGCCAGCGCGGAGATCTCCAACATGGAGTTCTACCAGTTCCATCCGACCATCCTCTATCATCCGCACGCCAAGTCCTTCCTGATCTCCGAGGCGGTGCGCGGCGAGGGCGCAGTGCTGAAGATCCGCAAAGGCAACGAGTATGTCTCCTTCATGGAGAAATACCACAAGCTGGCCTCGCTGGCGCCGCGCGACATCGTGGCCAGGGCGATTGACAACGAGCTCAAGCGCACCGGCCAGGAGTGCGCCTGGCTGGACATCCGCCATAAGTCCGAGGAGTTTCTCCGCAAGCGTTTCCCGAACATCTTCTCCGAATGCCTCAAGTTCGGCATCAACATGGCGACGGACCTCATCCCCGTCGTGCCGGCCGCGCACTACTGCTGCGGCGGCGTGCGCACGGACGTCAACGGCGTGACCAGCGTCAAGAACCTCTACGCCATCGGGGAATGCGGATGCACCGGCCTCCACGGCGCCAACCGCCTGGCCTCCAATTCGCTCCTGGAGGCGGTCGTGGTCGCCAATTTCGCCGTGCAGCACGCCATTAGCCAGCCCGATCCGCATTCCGAAATCACTCCCGACATGATTCCCGACTGGTCCACGGGAAACGCCGTGGACTCCGACGAGCAGATCGTCATCTCGCACAACTGGGACGAAATCCGCCGCCTGATGTGGGATTATGTCGGCATCGTGCGCTCGAACAAGCGCCTGGAGCGCGCCAAGGCGCGCATCAAGATGATCCGCAAGGAGATCGAGAAGTACTACTGGAATTTCCTGCTGACGCCCGACCTGGTCGAGCTGCGCAATCTGGCCAGCGTGGCCGAGATGATCATCGACAGCGCCGCCGCCCGCCAGGAGTCCCGCGGGCTGCATTACAACCTGGACTACCTGCCGCCGGCGGATCCCACCACGCAGGGAAAGGATTCCATTCTTCGACAACCCCTGAAATCCGAGCTGAGATTCGAATAAAGCGTCCTGTGCTTGCGGCAGAAGCCGCAAGAGTTCCATTTTCCCTTCATCCACCAAACTCCAAGGAGAAAACAACATGTTCCGTTGTCCCAAATGCGGTACCGACAATATGCTCACCGCCATCTTCTGCCGCGGCTGCGGCGAGCGCCTGAACCTGGACGAAATCCGTCCGGATGACTTCGCCAACATCACTCCCAAGAAACAGGACAATACCAAGCAGAACATCATCGGCGGCGCCATCATTGTCGGATTGGCGTTGCTTTTCCTCGTTGACTGGATGTGCCCCGCCTGCGGAAAAATCTCCGTCACGGAAGACGACGCGAAGGACGCCGCGGCGAAAATCCTCGGCGAAGCGATGGTAAAGGGGACATCCTTTACCGTGGATGACAAGCAGGCCACCGCAATGTTCAAGGAAACGATGGGCGACATCCCCTGCACGGTGCATTTCCTGGAGGACGGCAAGTGCAAGGCCATCTTCTCGCTCAAACTTTGGGGCATGCCGACTGACGTCGCCGTCACGCATCCGATTTCGGCAGTCAACGGCAAAATCTCCGTGGAGCCATCCGGCGAGGATGAGGGAAAATCCTATCGTCTGGGGCTAGGGCTCATTCCCATGTTTGAAAGCCTGCGGGAGAGCGAGGAGATGACGTCTGCCTGGTCGACCTATTCAGGCGCCTGGGGAAAAATACCGGTCCAAGGGGTGGAAGTCCAAGTGGAGGCCGGCAAAATCACCTTCTCCGAAGGGAAAGGCTCCGGCGACCAAGGCGGCTCGGAGGATTAGGCGCAGTCATCCGCCAGCATCCCCCAGGCCCATATTGAATCGCGTGTGCGGGCCGCAGGAGTGCCTGCTTTGCCGGCGCCTTGCGGCCGCCGCGCGTTTCCGGGCGGGTGAGCTGAAGATATGAACGAAGTGTCTCTAGAACAGCGCCCGGCCCCCCATAGCCGGATTGTGCGCCATACCGGCGACAGCCTGCGCGTCACCCTGCGGCTCAGCAGAGCCATGCAGGGCGAGGCATGGCTGCGCACCAATCTGGGCAACGCCGCCATCCACCGTCAGGAAATCATTGACTTCTATGAGAAGGGTCTGCCTCGCCTGGGACGCGACTGGCATGACCTCCCGATGCGCCAGGTGGACGACAAGACATACGAGATTATCCTGCCCCTCACGGAAATCGGACTCTTTGACTTCAAGGCATTCTTCGCCGAGGTCGGCGGCGCTCAGAGCCATTGGCCGCGCGGAGAGAACGCGAGAGTCAAGGTCGTCACCGCGTTGGCGGTGGCGGACAACACCATCTACAACGCCTTCGTCCGCCAGTTCGGCCCCAACCTCTCCGGAGGCGCCTGGAAAGAGGAGGTTCTTCAGGCCGCCGCCCGGCTGGACGAGGCGAACTATACGGTCGTGCCGCCCTCCGGAACCTTCCGCGCCTTCGCACGCCATCTGGACTTCATCATCAACGAGCTGGGCTTCCGCATCATCCAGTTCCTGCCTGTCCATCCCACCCCGACCACCTTCGCGCGCATGGGACGCTACGGCAGCCCCTTCGCGCCGCTGGATTTCTTCGACGTGGACGCCGGAATGGCCGAATTCGACCGTGTCACCACCCCGCTGGAGCAGTTCCTGGAGGTCATCGACCAGATCCACAGCCGCGGCGCGCTGGTCTTCCTGGACCTCCCGATTGACCACACCGGCTGGGCCAGCGAGATGCAGAGCCATCATCCGGAGTGGTTCATGCGGAACGCCGACGGATCGTTCCAGAGTCCCGGCGCCTGGGGGGTCGTCTGGGCCGATCTCTGCAAACTGGATTTCCGGCAGAAGGCCCTCTGGCAACGCCTGGCCGAGGTCTTTCTGCATTGGTGCCGAAACGGCGTGGACGGATTCCGCTGCGACGCCGGCTACATGGTCCCCATGCCCGTCTGGGAATACATCATCGCCCGCGTGCGCCAGCAGTATCCGGCCACCATCTTCTTTCTGGAAGGGCTGGGCGGCGGCCAGGACGCCACGACGCGCCTCCTGGAGGAGGCCGGCATGGACTGGGCCTACTCCGAACTCTTTCAGAATTATTCCGCCGCCGACATCGCCCGCTATCTGGACTTCGCCACCCGCTATTCCGGCACCATCGGCGCTCTCGTCAATTTCGCGGAAACCCACGACAACGACCGCCTCGCCAAGCGCGGCGCCGCCTGGGCGAGGCTGCGCTTGGCGCTCAACGCGCTGTTTGCGCCGGCCGGCTGCTTTGGCATCGCCAACGGAGTCGAATGGCTGGCCACGGAACGTATCGACGTCCACCAGGCCTCCTCGCTCAACTGGGGCGCACGGGAAAACCTCACCGCGCTGATCCGCAAGCTCACGGGACTGCTCAAGGCCCATCCCGCCTTCCGCGCCGACGCCGCATGCCGCGTGCCGGTCGGCGCCGCAGGTTCCGGCGTGGGATTGCTGCGCGTGCCGCGGCGCCATCCGGAATGGACGCTCCTGGTGGTCGCCAACCCGGAGCCCAATGCCCCCGCCACCTACGAGTGGAACTTCCAGGAGTTCAATCCGGGTTCCGAGGCGATTGACCTGCTGACGGGACGCCGCCTCGCCCTCAAATTGAATGACCAGTGCCTTTTCCGCCTCGCCCTCAATCCCGCCGAGGTCCTCTGTCTGGCCCTGCCGAATGCCCCACGACTGCCCCGGCAGCGCATCTCCGCCGTGCAGTGGCAGCATCTCAAGGCCACCGCATTGCGATTCCGCAGACATAAAAACGGCCAGGAGGATCTCCAGGGCGTGGATTTGGACGCCGAGGCCCAGGCGCTCTACCGCAACCCGACCAGTTATCTGCGGCGGCTCAACGGCATGCATAACTATCTGCCGGTCGTGGAGTGGTCGCCGGACCGTGACCAGAACCGCATGGTCTGCCTGATGCCCGGCCACCATCTGCTCATCAACCACAATGCGCCGTTCACCGCACAGCTGGTGGCCAATGACCACTGCATGGAGCAAATCCATGCCATGCCTCGCTTCGACGGCCGCTATTTCGCCCTCTTCCAGCCCCTGCCCAAAGGCCCCGTGCCGTGCCTGGCCGAAACCCGCATCAACATCTTCAGCCAGGATGGCATCCACCAGCGCCTGACGGGGCATCTGCTTGTCCTGCCTTCCCTGCATCGCGAACATCTGCATCTCAGACTCACCCGCGACCAGGCGACCGAGAACCATTGCGCACTGGCCACCAACGACTTGGGAGGCTATGGGCTGCTCCAGGCGGCATGGGGAGTCATCCGGAGCCATTACCAGGCGCTGCTGGCCGCCAACCAGAATCCGGCCATGCCGACCGACCGAACCATCGTCTTCCCGCGTTGCCGGGCCTGGCTGGTCTATCGGGACTTCTCGCAGGAGATCGGCCCCAGCTGCCAGCAGTCCTTCGCCGTCACCGCACGCAACACGATGTGCTGGTCCTTCGCCGTCCCCTCCGGCATGGGCGGAAACGTCTATCTGAAGATTCTCTACCATCTGGATGAGCACCGCAATGCCTGCACGCTGACTTTCACCAGATGCCAGCCTCCGCAGGACGAGGAGGAACTCATGGCGCAGGACGCCAATGAGCCCGTGACCTTGCTTCTGCGGCCGGACGTCAACGACCGTTGTCACCACGCCGTCACCATCGCCTCCTCCGGACCGGAGCATGACTTCCCGGCGCGGGTGCGAAACGTGGAAGGCGGTTTTGCCTTCGGGCTGGCCGGCGGGGGCCGACTGGAGATGCGAACCACCTCGGGGCATTTCATCCAACAGCAGGAATGGTCCTATTCTCAGCATCGCTCCCTGGAGGCCGAGCGTGGTCTGCGGGCGGAGACCGACCTCTTCAGCCCCGGCTTCTTCAAGGGCGCGCTCAAACGCGGCGAATCCCTCGCCCTCATGGCGGAAGTGCTGGCCGCCGAAGAGACCGCCCCTCCCATCCCAACCGAAAAGCATCCGGATGCGCCGATCGATTGCAGCCTGAAGGAGGCACTGCTGTTGGCGTTGGACGCCTTTATCGTGCGGCGCGATCCCTTCAAGACCGTCATCGCGGGCTATCCATGGTTCCTGGACTGGGGACGGGACACGCTGATCTGCCTGCGCGGACTGATTTCCGCCGGACGGCGCGAAGACGCCTTCGACATCATTCGCCTATTCGCCTCCTTCGAGGAAAACGGCACGCTCCCCAACATGATCAGTGGAGGCGACGTCTCCAATCGGGATACCTCCGACGCACCATTGCTGCTCTTCCCCGCTGTCCATGACTATCTGGCGGCCGAACCCCCTGAACGCGCCGCGGAAATCCTGGGTGCGGACTGCAATGGCCGGAAGCTCATCGACATCCTCAAGGACATTGTGGACAACTACCGCGCCGGAACCCCCAACGGCATCCGGATGGACGCCGAAAGCGCCCTGGTCTTCAGCCCCGCACACTTCACCTGGATGGACACCAACTACCCCGCCGCCACCCCGCGCGAGGGCTACCCCATCGACCTCCAGGCGCTGTGGCATTTCGCCTTGCGGTTCCTGGCGGAACAAGGGCAGGGGGACGAATACGCCGACCTCGCGGCGCAAGTGAGCGAATCCGTGGCGAAGCTCTTCCCGTCTGCCGATCACGTCGGCTACAGCGACTGCCTCCATGCCCCCCCAGGACAGCCGGCTCGAATGGCCAAACCGGATGACGCATGCCGGCCCAACCAATTGCTGGCTATTACCCTGGGACTGGTGGTTGAGCCTCAGCAACGGCAGCGCATCCTGGACGCCTGCGCCCAGCTGGTCGTCCCCGGCGCCATGCGCTCCCTCGCCTGTCAGCACGTCAATTACGAATTGCCGGTCATGCGGGATGGACAGCTCCTGAACGACCCCGCCAACCCCTACTGGGGACATTACGAGGGAGACGAGGACACCCGACGCAAACCCGCCTACCACAACGGCACCGCATGGGGATTCCTTCTGCCCAATTACTGCGAGGCGCTCGTCATCGCCTACGGGGAATCCGCCCGTCAGGCCGCCGCCGCGTTGCTGGGCTCCACCGCCGTGCTCATGCAACAAGGATGTCTGGGACAGCTCCCTGAAATCACCGACGGCGATTACCCGCATCGCCTGCGCGGCTGCTGCGCCCAGGCCTGGAGCATCGCCGAAACCCTGCGCGTCTTCGTGCAAATCGAAGGCTGACTCCGCAATCGCGTGTCGTTGCCCTGCCGTGACGCCAGGGCGGCGTGATTTCTCAAAACCGCGTAGGAATATTATGTATTCAAGATTTTTCCAAAGAGATAAAGAGTATTTATTTTCGGCAAGAAAATTCCATAAAACTGTCATTTTGCACTTTAAATTTCCGAAAGGCGTGCTAAAGTATGTCGCTTTCCCAGTTTAATCTCGTCATTTTACTCTTAATTAAATCGTTAGTTATTTTTCAAGTAGCGCTTTCATTCCAACTGCCATCCCAATGGCGTCACCACCGTTTCCCTAATCACGTAACTCATTATGGCAAAAGAAAGAACCCAAATTTCCCTGGAGAAGCTGAGCCCGGCCGTGCGAGCCCAATTGGATGGTGCCCCGAAGTCCCGCGGACGCAAGCCCGGCAGCAAGAACCGCCCGAAGACCAAACGCTATCATGGTTTTGAGCTGGGGAAGCCACGCGGACATCGGGTACGCTTCACGTATCATGGCGAACCCGGACTCCGGGTCTTCCTCGCGGGAGACTTCAATGGCTGGAATCCCGAAGGGAAGCAACTGCTGGACACGGCGGAGGCCGGCACCTACATGGTGCGTTGCCTCATTCTGCCAGGCCGCCACGAATACAAATTCGTCGTCAATGGCGAATGGATTCTGGACCCTGCCAATCCCCAGCGTGTCTGCAACGAACGTGGCGACTGGAATAACCTTCTTCTCGTCGAGTAGTTCCGACTCCGCGCCTGGTTCACGGCGCCGCCCACCATGCCATCTCATAAGAATCCCAAACTAGTGCCCGTCAAGAGCGACGAGGAACTGCTGGACACCGGCAGCAACGTCCAGACCTTGCATGTGGAACGGGAAGACGCGGGGTCCCAGCCCAAGATTCTGGTGGTCACCCCGGAAATCACGTATCTGCCGCAGAGCATCATCAGCAACGTCTATGGCACGAACCAGTATGACGACGTCTCCAACCAGCATCATGTCTCGTATGCCTCAAAGGCGGGTGGTCTGGCGGACGTCTCCGCGTCGCTGGTCGCGGCGCTTTACGAGATGGGTGCGGACGTGCACGTGGCGTTGCCCTTCTATCGGCGGCTCTATCACATCGACCCCGAAAAACTGGACCATTTCGAGCGCCGCCGCGCCCAGCTGACCACGCGGATGCCCGAGGAACGGGTGCATTTCGCGAAGGACTACATCTTCAACTACCGCGAGCGCGTCTATTCGGGCGACCCCAACCGCTCGGTGCATATCTCGCTGGCCTTCCAGCGCGAGGTCATCAACCACACCATCCCCGAGATCCAGCCCGACCTGATTCACTGCAATGACTGGATGACCGGCCTGGTGCCGGCCTTCGCGCGCCGCATGCACATCCCCAGCCTCTTCACGGTGCACAACATCCACACCCAGAAGACCACCATGGAGCAGATCGAGAACGCCGGCATCGACGCGGCCTTCTTCTGGCGCAACCTCTACTTCGAGCGCCCGCCATGGTCCTACGAGGAGAGCCGGTCCTCCAACCGGGTGGACTTCCTCACCAGCGGCATCTTCGCCAGCCACTTCATCAACACCGTCTCGCCCACTTTCCTGCGCGAAATCGTCGATGGACACCATCCCTTCGTGCCGGAATACATCCGCAGTGAAATCGCCAACAAATACCACGCCGGAGTGGCCTACGGCATCCTGAACGCGCCGGATCCGGAGGACAACCCCGAGACCGCGCCCGCGCTGGAATTCCACTACGGCATCCAGGATGCCCCGGAGGCCCGACGCCGAAACAAGATCGCCTTCCAGCAGAAGGTCGGTCTCCAGGTCAATCCCGACGCGCCGCTCTTCTTCTGGCCATCCCGCCTGGACCCCGTCCAGAAGGGTCCGCAACTGCTCTCGGACATCCTCTACAACACCATCCACCGCTATTGGGACAGCCAAATCCAGTTCGCCTTCGTGGCGGATGGTCCATATCAGCATGTCTTCCGGTCCATTGCGGACCAGCATCATTTTCACAATCTCGTGGCCGTGCTGGACTTCGACAAGAACCTCTCGCAACAGGGCTATGCGGCTTCCGATTTCGTGCTGATGCCCTCCCTCTACGAGCCCTGCGGACTGCCCCAGATGATCGCCCCGCTTTACGGCAGTCTCCCCATCGTCCATGACACGGGCGGACTACATGACACTGTCGAGCATATGGATGTCAATGCCCACACCGGAAACGGCTTCGTCTTCCAGTTCTTTGATGACGCCGGTCTGCAATGGGCCATTGACGAGGCGATGCGCTTCTACGCCCTCCCCGCCGAGGTCCGCAACGCCGAAATCGCCCGCGTCATGGAGCAGTCCAAGCTGCGCTTCAACCACCGCCAGACCGCCCAGGCCTACATCGATCTCTACGAGAAGATGCTCAACCGGAAGCTCGTGGACTGGGGCGAGGAGAATTCGGCGCCGTGATGCTGTGACGCGTGTTTCATGGGATTCGCGGAAAGAGCAGGGTGGGCGCGTTTGCCTTCTGGACTCCGCGCGGATGCCGATTTGAACTATAACATGGTAATGGACGCGGTCAGTTTTTGAAGAGTGATTTATAGTACCCGTATTGTTCTTCTTTTTTGTCTATTGTTCTCCATCCATCATTTCCGGAAAAATCACCCCCATGACTGAGATTTCCCCACTGCAGATTGCCCGCGCCGCCTATCAGCCCCACCTCCCGAAAGTGCTCGCCAAGTGCGGGCCGTTCGCGACCGCGAAGAAAGGCGCCGCCACCAAGTCCGTGGCTGACCAGGCCGCCATCAAGAAGCTCTTCCCCGACACCTATGGGCTGCCCGTGATCGAGTTCGTCGCCGGCAAGAAGCCCGCAAAGGCCCCCAAGGCCATCAAGGTCGGTGTCATCCTCTCCGGCGGACAGGCCCCCGGCGGCCACAACGTCATCGCGGGGCTCTTCGACGGCCTCAAGGCCCTCAACGCGAAGAACCAGCTCTACGGCTTCCTGGGCGGCCCCGACGGCCTCATCAACGGCGACTTCATTAAGCTGGATGCCAAGACCATCGACGCCTACCGCAACACCGGCGGCTTCGACATGATCCGCTCCGGCCGCACCAAGCTGGACACCGACGAGAAGTTCGAGAAGGTCCTGGCCAACTGCAAGAAGGAAGGCATCACCGGCATCGTGATCATCGGCGGCG